>NZ_JAMQIF010000016.1:94859-198985 GCF_023845855.1 Clostridium sp. ZBS2 | reverse complement strand
GCTTATGCATATATAAACATCTTTAAAAATTATAGTCTTAAATAGAAAAGGGACTATGCATAATGAATAAAAATTATGTATAGTTCCTTTTTATATATTTAAAAGCATTGTTTAAGAATAGTCTAAATATCTTTATTCTGTTGGAAGTTCATTTAAGGATTTAAATTCATATCCATCATCTTGTAATTTTTTTATAACAGTATCTAATATTTTAGCATTAGTATCAGATACAGCATGAAGAAGCATTATACATCCGGGATGAGCACCGTTAGTTATCTTATTTATTGCAAAACTTTCAGCAGGTTGATTTTTTACTAACCAATCTTTATAAGCAAAACTCCAAAATACAGATTTATATCCTAAGTCTTTTGTCATTTTTAAAGAATCTTTTGAATATTTACCCATTGGTGGTCTAAAATATTTTGGCATATCTTTCCCTACAACCTTTTTATAAGCTTCCTCTACTTCAGTAAATTCTGATTCAAATTTAGCTTTATCATGAATTGATGCCATTGAAGGATGATGAGATGAATGATTACACACTAAATGTCCCTCATCAACCATTCTTTTAATTAAGTCAGGCTCAGTATCAATATAAGGTTTAACAACAAAAAAGGCAGCAGGTACATTTAATTTTTTTAATGTATCTAATATTTTACCTGTATTACCATTTTCATATCCTTCATCAAAAGTAAGATATATTACTTTTTTAGATGTATCTCCTAGATAACAAGCATCATTTTCTTTTAGGAAATCTACTGACTCTTTTGGCCCTTCAGCTACATTATCTTTACCTTTACCTACATAATACCAATTTAGTTCTCCTTGATCGGAAAACAATGAAAATATATCTTTAACTTTATTTTCTTCAAATTCTATAAATTGCTCCATTTCATCTTCCTTGGGCTTTTTGGATTTGGCATTAATAGGTGTAGCAAGAGAATTTATAGTTAACACTGAAACTAATAAAGCTAAAATTGATTTTTTATAATATTTTTTCAAATTTCCACCTTCTATCTTAAAATTATTTATTTTAGCTATATTTAAAAATAACATTGATGTTGTAGTATAAAACAAACTCCAATTTTATTTAGCATATATACTAAAACACCAATAGTGGCTTAAAATATAGCTTATTTTACATAACGTTTTCTAAATATTATATAGAATAATAAATTTCTACAGATTTAGAATATGTTCATATAAAATATTGTTTGTATTTTATCAAACTATTAATCATGGTAATTTCTATTAAATATAGATTTTTATTTAAGTAACTATTTATTTTAGGTGTGTTAAAGCAAAAATCTCTGCCTACAAGCTTCATACTATAACATCAAACATATTTAGTTGAAAAGAAAGACGTTCTAGAGTATAATTTTTAAAGGTGTATTAAATGTTAGAAAGGACTGTACATAAATGAAGTTAGGAATTGTAGGATTGCCGAATGTAGGTAAAAGTACATTATTTAATGCGATAACAAAAGCTGGAGCAGAATCAGCTAATTACCCATTCTGTACCATTGAACCAAATGTGGGAGTAGTTAGTGTTCCAGATAAGAGATTAGATGTCTTAGAAAAGATGTATAACACAAAGAAAAAAATATATACAGCAATAGAATTCTATGATATAGCAGGATTAGTTAAAGGAGCTTCAAAAGGTGAAGGTTTAGGAAATAAATTTTTAGCCAATATTAGAGAAGTTGAATCAATAGTTCACGTTGTAAGATGTTTTGATGATGAAAATGTTGTTCATGTTGAAGGTACTGTTGATCCAATAAGAGATATTGAAACTATAAACTTAGAATTAATTTTTTCAGATTTAGAAGTTTTAGAAAGAAGAATGGAAAAAGGTATAAAACTTGTAAGATCTGGTGATAAAACTGCTAAGTTTGAATATGGAATTATGGAAAAAATTAAAGAACAATTAGAATCTAATAAACCAGCAAGAACTTTAGAATTTACAGATGAAGAGCAAGCTTTTGTAAAAGGATTATTCTTAATTACTTCAAAGCCTGTTTTATATGCTTGTAATATTTCCGAAGATGATGTTATGGAAGGAAACTTCGAAAATAAATATGTGAAAACAGTAAAAGAATATGCAGCATCTGAAAATTCAGAAGTAATAGTTGTAAGTGCTAAAATAGAAGAAGAATTATCTGGATTAGAAGATGACGAAAAAAATGAAATGTTAAGAGAATATGGATTGGAAGAATCTGGTCTTGATAAGTTAATTGAAGCAAGTTATAAATTATTAGGACTTATGAGTTTCTTAACAGCTGGAGTTCAAGAAGTTAGAGCTTGGACTATTAAAAGAGGGACTAAAGCTCCACAAGCTGCTGGTAAAATCCATACTGATATTGAAAGAGGATTTATCAGAGCTGAAGTTGTTGGATATGATGATCTAGTTGAATGTGGATCAGAAGCAGCAGCAAAAGAAAAAGGTAAGTTCAGACTTGAAGGAAAAGAGTACATAATGGAAGATGGAGATGTAGTTAACTTCAGATTCAATGTATAACATATTTTTTAATACTAAGAGGAACCTTTGATTAAGGTTCCTTTTTTCTTTAAAAAATTATATTTTTAAAATTAAACTTTTATTATGTAAGGATATATTTAGAAGAAAAATAATATATATACTTTAAGAATGTTAATAAGGAGTTATTTTATGGAAACAAAAAAATCATTACGTAATTTAAGTTTTTGGATAATTTTATCTATAATATTTAATCTATTTATTTTTCATTTTAAGGGAGAAAGTGCTGCAATTGAATATTTTGGAGGCTACATAATAGAAATGTCTTTAAGCTTGGATAATTTATTCTTATTCTTAATGATATTTTCAAGCTTTGGAATAAGAGAAGAATATCAAGAAAGAGTTTTATTATATGGAGTTATTGGAGCTATGGTACTACGTCTTATATTTATTTTACTTGGTGTTACTATAGTAAATAAATTCCATTGGATTCTTTATATTTTTGGAGTGGTATTATTATTCAGTGGATTTAAAATGTTGTTTTCTAAAGAAGATAATATACAATTTCATGATAATTTTGCTGTTAAATTATTAAGGAAGGTTATGCCCGTAAGTAATACAATTAATAATAAGAAGTTTTTTGAAAGAAAAAATAAAATTCTTTATGCAACTCCATTATTTGTTGCTTTATTAGTTATAGAATTTTCAGATGTAATATTTGCTTTGGATTCAATACCAGCAATATTCTCAATAACTACAGACACATTTATAGTGTATACATCTAATATATTTGCAATACTTGGATTAAGAAGTATGTATTATGTACTAGCTAAAATGAATAGCATGTTTAGATTTATGAAATATGGAGTTGGATTTATATTAATGTTTACAGGAATAAAGCTTATAATAATTCAATTTGGAATTGAGATATCAGTTGTAAATTCAGTACTAATAATAATGATAATATTACTTACAAGCATTTTATTATCATTATTATTTGATGGTACAAAGAAAGAAAATAGATGCTAAATTATAAGTATATACCTTGTAGTAAAAGGGTAAAATTAATTAAAAATATTTAAATGGTATTTACCTTTTTAAACATAAGGTGTATTATGTATTAAAAGATAATTATTATTTTTTAATAAAGAATATTTATAATTTAAAGGGGAAATATATTATGAAAATTGTTGTAATAGGATGTACTCATGCAGGAACAGCTACCATTGTTAATTTAAAGGAACGCTATCCAGAAAGTGAAATAACAGTTTATGAAAGAAATGATAACATATCGTTTTTATCATGTGGTATTGCTTTAAGTATAGGAGGGATTGTTACTGAAACAGAAAAGCTTTTCTATAATTCACCAGAAAATTTAAAATCTCTTGGAATTTTAACTAATATGAAACATGATGTTTTAGATATAGATTTTGATAATAAAAAAATTAAAGTTAAAAATTTAGATTCAGAAGAAATTTTTGAAGATAATTATGATAAATTAGTTCTTACTTTAGGATCTTGGCCAATAGTACCTAAATTCGAAGGTGGAGAATTAGAAAATATTATTTTATGCAAAAATTATAATCATGCAAAAGTTATTGAAGCAAAATGTAAAGATGCAAAAAATGTAGTTATAATAGGGGCAGGATATATTGGTGTTGAACTTGCAGAAGCTTTTCAAATGAAAAATAAAAATGTTACTTTAATTGATGCAGAAAAAAGGATAATGGCTAAATATTTAGATGAAGAATTTACTGATATAGCAGAAACAGAATTTAAAAATCATAATGTAAATATAGTTTTAGGTGAAAAGGTAAAATGTTTTAAAGGTGAAAATGGTAAAGTAACACATGTAGTAACTGATAGTGGAACTTATGAAGGGGATTTAGTTATATTATGTATTGGCTTTGCACCTAGCGCAGCATTAGTAAAAGGAAAATTAGAAACATTACCTAATGGTGCAATCATAATAGATGAGTATATGAGAACAAGCAAAGAAGATGTTTTTGCAGCTGGAGATTGTTGTGTAGTAAAATATAATCCAGCAGGTGATACAAGATATATTCCACTTGCAACAAATGCTGTTAGAATGGGAACATTAGTTGCAATGAATATAGAAAATCCAACATTAAAGTATATGGGTACTCAAGGGACATCAGGTATTAAGATATACGAAAAGTGTATAGCTTCAACTGGACTAACAGAAGAAGTTGCAAAAAGTACAACTTCATTTAATGTAGAATCAGTAGTAGTTAAAGATAATTATAGACCAGAATTTATGCCAACTTTTGAAGAAGCATGCTTAAAATTAGTTTTTGATAAAGAAACAAGAAGAGTTCTTGGTGGCCAAATAATATCTAATTTAGATTTAACACAATTTATGAATACACTTTCAGTAGTTATTCAAAATAATATGACTGTTGAAGAACTCGCAATGACAGATTTCTTCTTCCAACCACATTTTAATAAACCTTGGAGCTTATTAAATATAGCAGCTTTAGAAGCTATGAAAAAATAATTTAAAAAAGTATAGTTAATATTAAAAAATATTAACTATACTTTTTTTATGTAGGAAATTGTGGAATTTTTTATTTCCACTTTCAACTAATAAAATATGGTACAACTATTTTGTTCTTCTATACAAAGATATTTAAACAATAAATAACTAAGACTGAAGAAACTGCAACAATAAGCAAATCTTTTTCAAAATATGCTAAAACTATAGCAGCTAAAGTTCCTACAGTTGAATATAACATGTTTTCTGTACTATAAAATATACTAGGAAATGTCATAGCACCTAAAACAGCATATGGAATATAATTCAAGAGAGATTTAATAAATATTGAGTTTATTTTTTTGTTAAATATAGTTAATGGAATTACTCTAGGTATGTAAGTAACTACAGCCATAATTATTACACAAACAATTATATACATTTATAAAACCTCCTTTATAGGAAAAAGATAAGCACCAATTGCAGAAGAGACTATTGATGCAACAATAACAACAAATCCAGAAGAAACTCTATTTAAACAAGGAATATATCTAAAGATACAACTAATTGTAACAGCAATAATAACCACTACTAATATAGGCTTGGACTTTTTAATTTGTGGTATTATTAAAGCAATAAACATAGCGTATAAGGCTATACCTAAAGAATCTTGTAAAGAAGCAGGTAATATTTTAGTAGTTACAGCACCTATAAAAGTTCCTAATGCCCAACCTAAATATGGAAGAGTCATTAATCCTAACATAAATTCAGAACTTAATTCATCTTTTTCAAGTGATGCAAGTGTAAATGTTTCATCTGTTACACCAAAGGATATTATAAAACGTTTAAACAAAGGTATTTTATATTGCATTTTTTGAGATAGAGATAATGACATAAGCATATACCTAATATTTATAACAAATATAGTTAAAGCTATTTCCAAATAAGAAGCAGAAATAAATATTAGGTTAATACCAGCAAATTGACCTGCTGATGTTAAGTTAGTCATTGATATTAATATTGCAATCCATGGACTAAGGCCTCCCCGTACAGCCATCATTCCAAAGGTAATAGAAACAGATAGATATCCAAGTGCAATTGGAATCCCTTTCTTTAAACCATATTTATAATCATCTAAATTATAAATTCTTCTTGTGTTTATAGTTTTTAATTCAATGTTTTTTTTCAAGAATAAGCCCTCCGCAAAAATAAGCAAAAATTTTTATAAATAAAATTATATCAAAAATATATTTGAAAATATATACATTAAAGTAATAGTACTGTAAATTAAAATTTTATTTTAATTTTTTTTATTTATTTAAGATACTTTTAACTAAATTTAAATAAGTATATATTAAGAAGAATTAAATCAGGAGAAATTTTATGAATTTAGTATTAGTGTTTTTAATTACAGCAATAATTGTTTGGAAAAGTATATATACAGTTAAGTTAATTGTAAAATTTACGATAGAAAAAAATAAAAAGGAAAAATATATTAATATAGTTTTATTTAATGGTTATGTCATATATTTTTATTTTTTATACAAAGCTGCTACAAATTCATTAGAATCTCCAATTGAAGGTCCAATTTGGTTAATATTAATTTTTATATTTCTTATATTTGGAAATTTACTCTATGATTTTAGAAATGGAAAAAAAAGATAAAAATTTTATTATTTGTTTAAAAAATTTAATTAAATTTCAAAAAAACTAAGTATATGGAAGGAAATATAATATTTATATAGAATAAATATTATAAAGTGGTTTAAAGTGGTTTAAAGTGGATTGAAATAGAGCTTAAATTGCTGTAAATTATTAAGGTGAGGGTAAATTAATGTTTATTGGAGAATATCAACATTCATTAGATTCTAAAAACAGAATGATTGTTCCAGCAAAGCTAAGAGAAGACTTAGGAGATAAGTTTGTAATAACCAAAGGTCTTGATGGATGTATTTATGCTTATACAATTAATGAATGGGGAATTTTGGAGAATAAGCTTAAAACCTTACCTTTGACAAATAGAGATGCAAGAGCATTTGTAAGATTCTTTTTTTCTGGTGCATGTATAGTAGAATTAGATAAGCAAGGAAGAGGATTAATTCCACAAAATTTAAAAGAATATGCAGGCATAGAAAAGGACATAGTAAGTATAGGGGTATTATCTAGAGTTGAGATTTGGAGCAGGGAAAAGTGGATTAATTACAATGAATCAGATATAGATTATGATCTGATTGCAGAAAAAATGAATGATTTAGGAATATAAGGAGTTTTTAATATGGAATTTAAACATATTTCAGTTTTACTAAACGAATGCTTAGATGCATTAGATATAAAGGAGAATGGAATTTATGTTGACTGTACACTAGGTGGAGCAGGACATTCATCTCATATATTAGAGCGTTTATCAAAGGACGGGGTATTAATAGGAATAGATCAAGACAGGGATGCTTTAAAAGCAGCAAAAGAAAGATTGAAAAGGTTTGAAAATGTAAAATATGTTCATAGTAATTTTTATGACATAGATAATATTCTTCAAAATTTAGATATACCTAAAGTGGATGGAATATTGATGGATCTTGGAGTATCTTCTTACCAATTAGACGAAGGAGAAAGAGGCTTTAGCTATATGAAAGATGCTCCTTTAGATATGAGAATGAATAGAGATAATGATTTTTCAGCTTATGAAATCGTAAATGAATATAGCGAAGATGAATTATACAAAATAATAAAAAATTATGGTGAAGAAAGATTTGCAAAAAGAATTTCAAACTGCATAGTAAATAGAAGAAGCGAAAATCCTATAAAAACTACTATTGAGCTAGTTGACATAATTAAAGCAGCTATTCCAGCAAAAGCGAGAAGAGAAGGTCCACACCCAGCAAAGAGAACTTTTCAAGCTATAAGAATAGAAGTAAATTCAGAACTTAAAATACTTAACCAAACTATTGAAGATGGTGTAAATAGATTAAATCCAGGTGGAAGAATGGCAATAATAACTTTCCATTCTTTAGAAGATAGAATAGTTAAGCTTAAATTTAGAGAACTTAATGACCCATGCACATGTCCAAAGGAATTTCCAATGTGTATTTGCGGTAAAAAACCTAGTGTAAAGTTAGTATCTAGAAAAGGAATAGAACCTACTAAAGAAGAGGTTGAAGAAAATCCAAGAAGTAGGAGTGCGAAACTTAGAATAATTGAAAAGTTATAAAATTTAATTTTTATTATGTTATAAATTAAGCGGGGATGTGAATAAATTGGAAGGAAAAGAATATGATTATATTAAAGGTAGTACAGCAGTAAAACCATCGAGAAAAAGAATAGTAAGTAGACCCAAGAAAAGTAAACAAAATTTACGAAAAGTTAAAAAGAACAAGAGCATTAAGATAAAAAATGAAAAAATAGAAGCAAGAAAAAGTACTCTTATAATATCTATATTGATAGTTTCATTAGGACTTATGACTATTGCAGGAGATGCTAAGGTTTATAATATGCAAAAGAATTTAGGGAAAATAAATAGTGAAATTAATAATGCTGAGGAAACAAATGAAGCATTAAGAGTTAAACTTTTAAAATTTGGATCTTTACAAAATATACAAGAAACTTCAGAAAAGCAGTTATCAATGATGTTACCTACTAAAGATGACATAGTAAAGATAGATTTTTCTGAAAATTATTTTGCAAATTTAGAAACAAATACTGATACTGAGGTTAACAAAAAACAGAGCTTTATATCTAAGTTTATAAGCAAATTCAGATAGTAACTTTTTATTAATTTAAAATAAGTAGTAAAGTTTAAGTGCTTAATAGCTTCATATTCTTAGATAAGTATTTTTTAGACTAATTATAAGGGGATTTTTAATTACATTACAGTTTAAAAAAGAGACACTTAATCTAATAGAAATTATATGGAGGAGTTATAAGTAGTGAAAAAACTAAATTATAAAGATAGAGCAAAAATGCGCAAAAGAATGACTGTAATTATTGCAGGATTGAGTTGTGTGTTTTTAGTGCTAAGTATTAGACTATCTTACATAATGATAGCTAAAAGGCAAGAATATGCAGCAAGAGCGGAAGAACAATGGACAAGCGAAGTAAAAATAGATGCAAGAAGAGGAAGAATATTAGACAGAAATGGCAAAGAATTAGCTGTATCTGCTAATGTGTATAGAGTTGACTTTGATTTAAATTCTATAAGATCTTTTTTAAGGCAAGATTTAACTGAAAAAAGACGAGAAAAGCTTAGTAGTGTTGGAATTAATGTAAAACCAGGACAGGAAGCCTTAACAACTGCTGATATTGCTCCTGTTATTGCAAACGCTCTAGATTTAGATTCAGAAAAGGTAAAAGAAAAATTAGAAACTAAGCTTCCAAGTGGAGCAGATGCTGGTTCAGCAACGCTTATAAGAAGAATTGAAAAAGATGCTGCTGATAAGGTAAGGGATTTAAACATTAGTGGTGTTTTGGTATCACCAGATACTAAAAGATATTATCCGAATAATAATTTTTTATCACATGTTCTCGGAAGCACTAATATTGATGGTCAAGGGTTAACTGGAGTAGAAGTACAATATAATAGTTATTTGTCCGGAGTACCTGGAATGAAAATTTCAGAATTAGATAGAAATAGTGGAGAATTACCTTATACAATATCACAATTCACACCTCCAGTAGATGGAAAGGATATAACTTTAACAATTGATGAGAATATTCAATTCTTTGCTGAAAAAGCAGCACAGCAAACATATGAAGATAATAAAGCTAAAGCAGTATCTATATTAGTTATGGATCCTAAAAGTGGAGAGGTTTTAGCTATGGTTAATAAACCTGATTTTAATCCTAATGTTCCATATGAAGGCACAGAAGATTTTGAAGGTGCAAATGAATCAGAAAAATTACAAAAGATGTGGAGAAATAGACTTGTAAATGATATGTTTGAACCAGGCTCAATTTTTAAAGTTATAACAGCAATTACTGCATTAGAAGAAAATATTGCAAATGCAAATACTGATTTTACATGTGGTGGTGGCTTACATTTTGGAAATAGATATATAAAGTGTTGGAGAACACAAGGCCATGGAGCTCAAAAGTTTCCAGATATAATTCAAAATTCATGTAATGTTGGATTTATGAAGCTTGGAGAAATGATAGGAAAAGAAAAGTTATGTGAATACATTGAAAAGTTTGGATTTGGAAAAGTAAGCGGTATTGATTTACCAGGAGAAACAAGAGGCATTGTTAAAAAGGTTGATAAAATCTCAGAAACAGACTTAGCAACTATAGCTTTCGGGCAAACTAATACTGTAAATTCAGTTCAATATATGACAGCTTTTAATGCTGTTGCAAATGGTGGTCAATTAATACAACCACATGTTATGAAGGAAATTACTCATAGTGGTGAAAATGGAGTTAAAATAGTTGATGAATCATTTAATTCTAAAGTAACGGATGTAGCAACTAAGGAAAAAACAGCAGAACTTAGAAGTTATCTTGAAAGAGTTGTAACTGGTGGATCTGGTGCAGGAACCTTTATGGAAGGGTATCATATTGGTGGTAAAACAGGAACAGCTCAAAAGGTGAATCCGGAAAATGGTACTTATGGTTCAGGACAATATATATCATCTTTTGTTGGTATGGCACCAGTAGATGATCCTAAGATAACTGTAATGGTAACAGTAGATGAACCAAGCAATGGTTCATATTATGCAGGTCAAGTATGTACACCAGCAGCTAAAATGCTATTCTCTGATATATTTAATTATTTAGATAGTAAGTTTTCTGATGAAAATTTAAGTCAAATATCTAGAGATATTATTATTCCAGAGGTTAGAGGAATGAAAGTTGATGAAGCAAAGAAAGTGTTAAAAGAATCTAAGTTAAATTTTTCTATAGATGAATCAGGTGATACTGTTATAGATATGAAGCCATATCCAGGATATGCAGTAAAGGAAGAATCTGAAATAAATCTTTACACAGGTAACAGTGGGTCTTATAATAAAAATGTTGTGATGCCTGATGTAAGAGGATATTCTAAAGATGATGCTAATCAATTATTAACTAGTATTGGAATAACACCAATCTTCCAAGGTGGAGGTATGGTAATAGAACAAAATGTTAATCCGGGAGAAGTTATAACCAAGGGCACATCGGTTAAATTAACTTTAAATTCAGATTATAAAGACTAATTAGAATACTTAAGTTAAAATTTAGCATGTGGGTTTTGCTCACATGCTAAATTATTGTAAAATAATCTTTTATAGAGTATTTAAATAACATAATAAGCATATTATTTAAGGAGATGGTTAAAAATGAACCTTAAAGATATTTTAAAGGGAATAGACTATAAACTTGTACAAGGAAGTTTAGACAAGGAAATATCTTCAATTAATTATGATAGTAGAAAGGTTAATAAGTCCGATATTTTTATTTGTATAAAAGGATATGCTACAGATGGACATAAATATATTCAAAAAGCAATTGAAAATGGCGCGTCTGTTATTATAATACAAGATGATATAGAAATATTAAATAAGAATATATCTGTTATTAAGGTAAAAGACACTAGAAAAGCTTTGGCTCTTATTGGAATAAATTATTACGATAATCCAAGTAAAAAAATGAAGATTATTGGTATAACAGGTACTAATGGCAAAACAACAACTGCATTTATGATAAAATCAATTCTAGAATCCAATGGTAAAAAGGTAGGGCTTATAGGAACTATAGCTAATTACATTGGAAATGAAAAGCTTCATACGGAAAGAACTACACCAGAATCATTAGAATTACAAGAATTATTTAATAATATGGTCAATAAGGGTGTAGAATATTGCGTTATGGAAGTATCTTCTCATTCTCTTGAATTAGATAGAGTATATGGAGTTGATTTTGAGGTTGGAATTTTTACGAATTTAACAAGGGATCATTTAGATTTTCATAAGACTTTTGAAAATTACTATAATTCTAAATTTAAATTATTTAAGAGAAGCAATATAAGAATAATTAATAATGATGATAATTATGGAAAACAAGTAATAAAAGATTTAAATAAACTAAAAGCAAAAAATATATATGATTATTCTATAAAGGAAGACTCTAATTTTAAAGCCTTTGATGAAAAATTGGGAAGTAAGAACATAAGATTTAAAGTTAATTTAGAAAAAGATGAAGAATTTATATTATCAATACCAGGAGAATACAATATATATAATGCTTTAGGTGCTATAGGAGCATGTTATAAGTTAAATATACCAATGGAATCTATAAAAGATGGAATTAACAAAGTTATAGTTCCAGGTAGATGTGAAAGAACAGCTACTAATTATAATTTACCTTATGACATAATAATAGATTACGCTCATACTCCAGATGGATTACAAAACATCTTAGAAACTGCAAGAGGATTTACGCAAGGAAGATTAATTGCTATCTTTGGATGTGGAGGGGATAGAGATAAGGTAAAACGTCCTCAAATGGGTAAAATAGGAACTGAGATAGCAGATATAGCTATAGTAACTTCAGATAACCCAAGAAGCGAAGAGCCTATGAGAATAATAGAGGATATACTAGTAGGAATAGAAAAAGAGAATTATGAAGTTATAGAAAATAGAAAAGATGCTATAAAAAAAGCAATGGATATAGCTAAAGAAAATGATGTGATAGTAATAGCTGGTAAGGGACATGAAACATATCAAATTTTAAAAGATAAAACAATACATTTTGATGAAAGAGAAGTTGTTAAACAAATATTAGATGATAAATAATAAGAGGTGAGATTGTATTATGGATTTAACTCTAAATGAAGTACTAAAAGCAATTAATGGTGAATTGCTAATAAAAAATAATGAAGGAAATTTTGAAAAAATTTCAACTGATACAAGAAAAATTGATAAAAATAGTTTATTTATAGCATTAAAGGGTAATAATTTTAATGGAAATAATTATGTGGTTGAAGCAATAAAAGGTGGATCAACTGTTGCAATAATAGATGAAGTGAATTTTAAGTTAGAAGAGTTAAATGACAAAGGAACAATTATTAAAGTAAATGATACAAAATCAGCATTAGGAGCTTTAGCAAAATACTATAGAGAAAAATTAGGGATAAAGGTAGTAGGTATAACAGGATCTACAGGTAAAACATCTACTAAAGATTTAGTAGCAGCCTTTTTAAGTGGAAAATATTCTGTATTTAAGACAAAAGGAAACTTTAATAATGAAATAGGGTTACCACTTATGATTTTTGAATTAGATTCAAGTTATGATATTGCAGTTCTTGAAATGGGAACAAGTAACTTTAATGAAATTCATAGATTAACTAATATTGCAAGACCTGATATGGCTATAATTACTAATGTAGGAGTATCTCATATAGAATATTTAAAGACAAGGGAAAATATTCTTAAAGAAAAATTTAGCATAACAGACTTTTTTAAAGAAAATAATACTTTAGTAATAAACTATGAAAATGATATGCTTCAAAAAGTAAATGAAGATAATAAATTTAAAATTGAAAAAATTGGATATGATAAAGAATATGATTTATATGCAGAAAACATAGAGTTAACTGAAGAAAGTACTTCTTTTGATGCAGTTAATAGTAATGGAGAGCGTCATAGATTTAAATTAAATATGGTGGGAGAACATAACATATTAAATGCGCTTTTAGGAATAAGAATATCAGAAAACTTTGGTATTACATTTGAAGAAATGGAACTAGGACTAAATAACTTTGAAGCTACTTCTATGAGATTAGAGTTTATAAAGAAAAATAATTTTACAATAATAAATGACTGCTATAATGCTAGTCCAGATTCAATGAAATCTGCTTTAAGTGTTTTGAAAACATATAGTGGAAGTAGAAAAATTGCTGTGTTAGGAGATATGGGAGAGCTTGGAGATCATGCTAAGTCATCTCATGAAATGGTAGGTCAAGATGCAATAGGAAAAGCAGATATTGTTTTAACAACAGGTGAGTTTAGAGAAGATTATAAAAGTGGTTTTGGAAAAGATGCAGTGACTTTTAACTGTAAAGAGGAATTACAAAATTATTTATGTAATTTAATAAAAGATGGAGATGTTATTTTAGTTAAAGCATCAAGATCAGCAAAATTTGAAGATATAGTAAAAAATATAGAAGCTTTATAGTATAACAAAGGAGGTGAACTGCCAAAAAAGGCAGTATAAGATGGGGGATACAATAAAAGAATTATTAAATCCAACAGTTTTATCAGCATTATTAATGGGATTTGCGTTTTCAATGGTTTTAGGACCGATATTTATACCTATGCTGCATAAATTAAAATTTGGTCAAAACATAAGAAGTGATGGTCCTAAAAGCCATCTGAAAAAATCAGGTACTCCAACTATGGGAGGTCTTATATTCTTTATCTCAGTGAGCGTAACAATGCTTATTATAGGATATAAACCAACTGATGAAGGTATGATAATATTATACTCATTGATTGCATTTGGTGTAATTGGGTTTTTAGATGATATATTAAAAATAATTCATAAAGATAATTTAGGGCTAAGAGCTTATCAAAAGATGATTTTATTATTACTATTTTCTATTGCGTTAGCTTATTATGGATATACTAATATAGGAACAGATATTATAATTCCATTTATGAATTCTAAATTGAATTTAGGAATTTTCTATATACCATTAGTAGTTGTATATTATGCAGCAACAACTAATGCAGTAAATCTTACAGATGGAATAGATGGTCTTGCGTCATCAGTAACCGTTATAGTTTTAACTTTCTTTGCAATAGTAGGTTTTAAAACAGGACATTATCAAGTTGGAGTGTTTTCAATTGCTCTTGCAGGTGCGTTATTAGGATTTCTTAAGTTTAATGCTTTCCCAGCAAAAATATTTATGGGGGATACTGGATCATTAGCTCTTGGAGGTGCAATAGGAACAATAGCTTTAATACTAAAAATGCCATTATTCATAATAATAGTTGGTGGAATATATGTAATAGAAACATTGTCTGTTATAATACAAGTAACATCTTTTAAGACGACAGGTAAAAGAGTATTTAAAATGGCTCCTATCCATCATCATTTTGAACAATGTGGATGGAGTGAGGTTAAATTAGTTACAGTCTTTTCAATAATAACATTAACACTATGCATCATAGGCTTTATTGCACTTTAATTAATTGAAAGTAAATAATTGAAAGGTTATGTTTTAAATGAATGCTGATATTTTAGTATAATATCAACACTGCCTTAAAACAAAGCTTAATACGATAACATTATTTTAATTAACTTAGTAATTAAGTTTGGAGGATTTGTGTATGAGAGTTAGTAAACTCAAAAAAAAGAATATAGGTCAAATAGATTATGGGATATTCTATAGTGTAGTTTTACTATTGGCAGTTGGAGTTGTTATGGTATACTCTGCAAGTTCTTATTATGCTATGTTTAAAAACAATGATAGTATGTACTTTTTAAAAAGGCAACTTGTTTGGGCTGTTTTAGGAATGATAGTTTTAGGGACAACGATGTCAATTGATTACCATAAAATCAAAAGATATACATTATGGCTTATGATAGGGTGTATACCCCTATTGCTAGTTGTGTTTTTATTTCCAGGAGTAAATGGAGCTCAAAGATGGATTCAGATAGGTCCATTATCATTTCAACCATCTGAACTAGCTAAATATGTGGTAGTTCTATTTTTAGCTAAGAGTATAGAAATGAAAGGTGATGGAATAAAGAATTTTTCAACTGGTATAGTACCATATTTATTTGTTTCAGGAATATATGCGGCTTTAGTATTAGCAGAGAAAAACTTAAGTATAGCATCCGTAATAATGATAGTTACATTTATTGTTCTTTTTTCAGCTGGTGGAAGAATAAAACATCTATTTGGAATAGTTGCTCCACTCATGGTAGCGGCAGCGACTATATTTACTTTAGGAGAAGGCTATAGAAGAGCAAGAATGTTAAACTTTATAGATCCATGGAAAGATCCAACAGGAAATGGATATCAATTAATTCAATCTTTTTATGCATTAGGTGCAGGAGGCATTACAGGTCTTGGGTTAGGGCAATCAAGACAAAAAACATTATATATGCCAGAACCACATAATGATTTTATATTTGCAATAATAGGAGAAGAATTAGGTCTTATTGGTTGTTTGTGTATAATAATGCTTTTTGTAGTTTTTATATGGAGAGGTATAAAAGTTGCTATGAGCGCAAAAGATACTTATGGAACTTTATTAGCAATTGGTATAACATCTGTTGTCGCAGTACAATCGTTAATAAATATTGCAGTTGTAACTGGTTCAATGCCTGTTACAGGAGTACCATTGCCGTTTATAAGTTATGGAGGAACGTCCCTCGTAATAAATATGGCAGCTATGGGAGTCCTCTTAAATATATCGCGTCAGACAGAAGGAAAAAAGGATAAGTAAATTAGGTTATTCTTTAAAATTATATGTTGATATATGCAATAGGTGAAGTGGAATTGTAATTGGACTTTGAGAATATTTAATTAGTATTTATAGGTTTAATTACTAAACTCACCTTTACTTATACATATATCAACACACTCCTAAAACATAGCCTTAAATAAAAATAAGAGTCATAATTATTTTAAAATTATGACTCTTATTTTATTAAGTTTTTCTTATTATGTAAAATCTATTAAAAAGTTGATGAAAATTTTCAAACAAAGTGGTATTATTATATAAGAAATTTATTAAAAAATTTTATTTTAAGATAAATTTTAAATATATATTATTAAGTAGAGAAATAGGGATGGGCATGGTAAAAAAAACAAATAAATATATTATAAAGTCTAAGCGTAAAAGATTCATAAAGAAAATAATAATAACGCTTCTTTTTTTAATTATGGGAATAATAATATTTATTACTAAATCAAATATTTTTATAGTAAAAAAGGTAGCAGTTACAAATAATCCAATAATAACTGGTGAAGATGTAAAAGAGAGATGTGAAAAGGTACTTGGAGAAAATATTTTTTTTGTAAGTAAGTCTGATTTGACAAATGAAGCTAAAAAAAATCCTTATGTTGAGTCTGTGACAGTAACAAAAAAATTTCCTAAACAAATAAATATAAATATAGTGGAAAAAGAGGGAATTTACTATATAGATGAAGGTAAAAATAAATTAATTTTAAGTAATAGATTAGTTTTACTTGAAAGAACTGATGACTTAAAAGGAAGAAATTTAGTAGAAATAAAAGGTATTGAATATAAAGAAGGGGAAGTTGGAGAAAAAGTCTTAGATGATGATAGAATTAGTGAAATATTAACTACTTTCTATGATATAGTGAGAAACAATCCAACAGAATATAATATTAAATCTATTGATCTCCAGGATTTAACTAATATTAAAGTATATATAGGGGAAGTAGAAGGAAGACTAGGAAATGATGAAAATTTATTAGATAAAATGAATAAAGTAATCCATATTGTGTCAAGTCCAGAAGTATCAATGACTAAAGGATACATAGATGTTAGTTTTGAAGGTGCACCTGTATATTATCATGAATAGGAAAGGTAGGTAAAAATGAAGATATCTAAATCACAAATTTTTGTAGCACTGGTATGCGCACTTTTAGGTTTTTTATTGGCATATCAATTTAAGATGTTATCAAATAAAAACGGTCCAACGGAAATAAGCAATTATGATAAAAATAATATTATTGCAGAACTAGAAAACTTAAGAAAAGAAAAAGAGGAATTACAAAAGTCAAATAGTGAATTATCAGAAGAACTTAAGGTACTAGAAGAATCAGCTGCTAAAGAAGGCGATTTAGGAAAAGAAATTAAAAATAAGTTAGATACTTCAAGAATGAATTTGGGTATAATTGACGTTAAAGGACCAGGAGTAGTAATTACAATAACTCCTAAAACATCAATATTTGAATCTAACACTGGAGTAAGTGGGGTAAGTTTAGGTGAAGAAGAACTTGTTCATATTGTAAATTTACTTTGGTATTCAGGAGCAGAGGCAATTTCTATAAATGATATACGAATAACACCACAAACAGGAATAAAAATAGCCGGTAATGGTATATCTATAGGTTCATCAGGCAGAATATATCCTAATGATAAAATAACTATAAATGTTATTGGAGATAAAGGAAGATTAAATGTAGGTATATCCTTTCCAGGGTCTTTAGATTATGGAGCACTTCCTAATTATAATTGTGAAGTTAAAACAAGTGATGATATATTGATTTTAAAAACAACTCAATCTATAAAGAATGAGTTTATAAAAGCAGTTAAAGAATAGAATTATAAGGAGGAAAAAAGTTGATTGCAATAATTGGTCTATTAATAGGAGTCATATTAGGTTTTGTATTTGATGTTAATATTTCTGAAAGTTTTTCACCATATATGTCGGTTGCAATACTTGCATGTTTAGATTCAGTCTTTGGTGCAGTAAGAGCAAATTTATCTAAGAATTTTCAAACAGATATATTTATATCAGGATTTTTTGGTAATGCATTGCTTGCAGCAGGTTTAGCATATCTTGGAGATAAACTTGGAATTCCTATATACATAGCGGCGGTAATAGTATTTGGTGGAAGAATTTTTAATAACTTTGCAATAATAAGAAGACTCCTATTGGAAAAATTAAAATCGCGCTAAAGTAGGTGAGATTGTGAATAAAAGTAAGCAGACATTCCTTATTTTTCTTACAACTTTAATTTTAGGAATTTTAATTTCAACAAATATTAATCTTGGAGAAATACAGTCATTTGTAGAGTTAAATGCTAAACAATATAAAGATGCTATAGAAGAAAGAGCTAATTTGTATAAAGAAATAGGAAATCTAAAAGAAAATAATAGTGAAATTAAAGATAAAATTAATGACTATATGAAAGAAGATGAAAAGAACGATAAAATTCTTGAAGATATGAAAGCTCAAATTTTAGATTATGAATTATTTGTAGGCTCAAGTCAAGTTGAAGGTCCTGGAATAGTATTAAAAATAAATGATGCAAGCATTAATTTAGAACAAGACTCACAGTTTGAAGTGACGGATAAAATATTTCATGATAATGATATGGCATTAGTTTTAAATGAGCTGCGAAAAGCAGGAGCAGAAGCTATTAGTGTTAATAATCATAGGGTAGTCCCATGTACAGGGGTAATATGTAATTGGGCTTTTATAGGATTTGATGATAATACTATGGAGTCAGCTCCATTTAGTATATATGCAATTGGAGATCCAGAAAAGCTAAAGACTGCATTGTTAGAAGATGGAAGTCACGTAAAAGAACTTATAATTAGAAATCTTTATGTAGAAATAGAAGAAAAAGATAAAATAACATTGCTCCCAAGTAGAGCTGCTAATGAGATTGAATTTATGAAAAGATACGAAAATAATTAAAAAAAATTAAAAAATTTTAATTTTAATATACTTTATTAAAGGAAATTTAATTTTTATAGAGAATAATATTAAAGATAGAGAATAATAAGTAAAAGGAGTAGACTATGAGCATTAAGGAAAATATAGAAAAGCTAAAATTAGAAATTCCTAAAAATGTAGAGCTCCTGGCTGTTTCTAAAACCAAACCTATAGAGGATTTAAAAGAAGCATACGAAGCAGGAATTAGAGATTTTGGTGAAAATAAAGTACAAGAACTTGTTAATAAGGAAGAAAATCTTCCAAAGGATATAAGATGGCATTTAATAGGTAAACTTCAAACTAATAAAGTAAAATATTTAGTGAATAAAGTTCACTTAATACATTCTTTGTCTAGTATAAAACTTTTAAATGAAATTGAAAAAGTTTTTGAAAAAAATGATACAGTGGCAAATGTATTAATTCAAATAAATATTGGTAGAGAAGAAAGTAAGAGTGGAATATTAAAAGAAGAACTACCAGACATAATAGAAGCTATTGAAAATTGTAATCATGTATTAGTTAAAGGCATTATGGTTATTATTCCTAAAGGTGATGAAAAAAATAATAGAAAATACTTTAAGGAAACGAAGGAAATATTCGATTATTTAAAGGTAAGGGAATATAAGAATATAAAAATGGAAGTACTTTCTATGGGAATGACTCATGATTTTAATGAGGCAATAGAAGAAGGTTCTACCTTGGTGAGAATTGGACAGGGGATATTTGGAGAAAGAAATTATAATACAGGAGGAGAAAAATAATGAGTAATGTATTAACAAAAATGAAGTCATTTTTAGGATTAGGGGACGAAGAATATGATGAATATGATGAATATGATGAAAATTATGAAGATTCAGAAGATGATGATGTAGAAGACATGATAGAACCTGTTATTACAAATAAAAAAAATAGCAAGGTTGTAAATATTCATACATCGCCAACAACAAAAGTGACAATAACAAAGCCGGTTGATTACGAAGAAGCAACAGAAATTTGTGATGCTTTAAAAAATAGAAGAATAGTTTTAGTAAATACCACTTTGTTAGAATTAAAAATAGCACAAAGATTATTAGATTTTATAAGTGGTTCTTGTTATGCTTTAGGCGGGGAACTTCAACAAATAGAAAAAGGTGTTTATATCCTTTCTCCATCAAATGTAGAAGTAACTAATGAGTTAAAGAATGAATTAAGTTCAAAAGCTTTATTTAATTGGTCAAAATAGGAGGAGACATGGCATTTATTATTGGGAATTTTATTAGTATACTTTTTAGAATAATAGAATTAGCTATACTAATAGAATGTATATCTTCTTGGATTTCTCCAGGAAAGCAAAATGAATTTCTTAATATAATAAGTAGCTTCACTTATCCGGTACTAGAACCATTTAGAAAGCTTCAATATAAGTTTATGCCAAATATGATGATAGATTTTTCACCTATCTTTGCAATCTTTGCATTAGATATAATTAAGGCTGTTATATTATCTATAATTTATTAATTATGAAAGAAAAAATAATTAATTATTTCTCGGAAGATGATAAAATTGAAGCATTAAACTTATATGAAAAATATATGCTAGCAGTAGATAAAGATATACCTGTTTTTGGGAATTGTTTTTATTCACCAAAGGTATGGAAATGGTTTAAGAAAAATTGTGAAACTAGCAAATTTAAAGTTACTTGTGAAGGTATTTTTAAGGATTCAGAAAGAAAAATGATTTCATTTAATAATATTTATGATAGTCCTTTTCCTATAAGGTTACTTAAGGTTGAAGGAAAATCTAAGTTTTCCAATTTAGAGCATAAGGATTTTTTAGGTGGAATCTTATCACTAGGAATAGAAAGAAATAAAATTGGAGATTTAATAGTTGAAGATAATGTATGTTATTTGCCTATACATGAAGACGTATTAAATTTTCTATTATCTAATGTTGATAAAATTGGAAAGACTCCCTGCCGTATTACTGAAATACAAAATGAGGGAGACTTTCCTGAAATAAGATTTAAAGAGGATGTTATTTTAGTTTCATCTTTAAGAATTGATGGGATTGTTTCAAAAATATCGAAGTTATCTAGGGCAAAAGCTCAAATGTTAATAGATCAAGGTCAAGTTTTAATTGAGTATAATAAGATTAAAGATAAAAGTTATGAAGTTAAAAGTGATGAGAGAATTGTTATAAGAGGAATTGGAAAATTCATTGTAGGAGAAGTTATTGGAAGCAGTAAAAGCGGAAAATATAAACTGATTATAAAAAAATATACATAGTTGAGGTGAGTTTATGAAGTTAACACCAATGGATATAACAAATAAAGAATTTAAAAAAGGATTAAGAGGATATAACGTAGAAGAAGTTGATGAATTTTTAGATGAAATAGTAGAAAATTATGAAGAGCTATATAAAGAAAATTCTAATTTAAAAGAAAAGTTAACAAATATGCAAGAAAAAGTTGACCATTATTCACAAATTGAAACAACAATTCAAAATACATTAGTTTTAGCACAAAATGCAGCAGAACAAGCTAAGAGTAGTGCACAAAAAGAAGCCGAATTAGTACTTAAAAATGCAAATGAAACTGCTCAAAAAGTTCTTGATAAATCTCATAATGATGTTATTGGCATTAATGATGAATATGAAAGAGTTAAACAAGAATTTATTAAATTTAGAGCAAAATACAGAAATTTCATGAATACTCAACTTGAAACTTTTGATGATTTAGAAAAAGATTTTATAAAAAATTATAATGTTTCAGAACCTATTGATGATGGAGACATGAAAGAAAAAGATATTGTTGATCAAGAAGTAGAAGTAGAAATTTCAGATGATGATTTGATTGATTACGATAAAAATTCACTTACTGAGGATTTAAGTGAAATAAAAAGCTTTTTTGCTAAGGAGTAAAATTTATATTATGTAAGTTTATTTACCTTTAAATTGTTATGCATAATTACAGTTTAAAGGTATTTTTATTTATTTGATTAAAACATAATTTAATGATAAAAAGGAAAAAGTATTTAAATGATAAGGGATAATATATTACAATGAAAAATTTTTATTGTATGGGTAAAAAATCGACAATCATTATAGTACATTTAGTGATTTATATATATATTTGTTGAGTAATATATAGGATTATATTATAATATTGAGAGAATATTTACAGAAAGGCTATTATTTTTATGGAAGAAAATATTTTAACAGTAAGCAAAGAGAATGAGGGAACTAGAATAGATAAATATTTAAGCGAAATGTTAAATGGAAAATCTCGTTCTTTTGTTCAAGGCCTTATTGAAAAAGAAAACATTAAGGTAAATAGTGAATTAATTAAAAGCAATTATAAATTAAAAGCTTGGGATGAAATATCAATAACAATACCAGAAGCTGAAACTTTAAAAGTTGAATCTGAAAATATAGATTTAGATATATTATATGAAGATAAGGATATAATAGTAGTTAATAAAGAACAAGGAATGGTTGTTCATCCAGCACCAGGTAATTACAATGGAACGCTGGTAAATGCATTATTATTTCATTGTACTGACTTATCTAGTATAAATGGAGTTATAAGACCAGGAATAGTACATAGAATAGATAAAGATACTTCAGGTGTATTAGTAATAGCTAAAAATGATGAATCTCATAATAAATTGGCTTCTCAATTAAAAGATCATTCAATGAATAGAGAGTATTATGCCTTAGTAGAAGGCAGATTTAAGAATGATTCTGGAATCATAGATAAGCCTTTAGGAAGAGACAAGAAAAATAGGCTAAAAATTGCAATAACTCAAGAGGGAAGAAGAGCGGTAACTCATTATGAAGTTTTAGAAAGATATGATTTAGGATATACACTTATAAAATGTAAACTTGAAACAGGTAGAACACATCAAATAAGAGTACATATGGCATCACTTAATCATCCTTTAGTTGGAGACCCTCTTTATGGATTTAAAAAACAAAGATTTAAATTAAAGGGACAAATGTTACATGCTAAAAAATTAGGATTTATACATCCAACTAAAAATGAATACATGGAATTTTCAACAGAATTACCACAATATTTTGAAGAAGTATTACAAAAATTAAGATAAAATATAGTATTAATAGGGGGAAGAAATTATGGAATTAAAATCAACTTTATTAGATGATAAAGCGATAAAAAGAACATTAATTAGAATTTCTCATGAAATAATTGAAAGAAATAAAGGTGTAGAAGATATAGTCCTTATTGGTATAAAAAGAAGGGGATATCCATTAGCAGAAAGAATAGCAGAGCAAATTGAAGGCATTGAAGGTAGGAAAGTAGATGTTGGATATGTTGATATAACTTTATATAGAGATGATCTTACTATAGTTGAAAAAGATCCAAAAGTTAAGAGTATTGATATAGAAACAACTATAAAGGATAAAAAAGTAATATTAGTTGATGATGTATTATATACATGCAGAACAGTTAGAGCAGCTATTGATGCAGTTATGGACTTAGATAGGCCAGAAGGAATACAATTAGCTGTTTTAATAGATAGAGGTCATAAGGAATTACCTATAAGAGCAGATTATGTTGGTAAAAATATACCTACATCTAAAAATGAAGTTATAAAAGTTATGTTAAATGAAATTGATGGAGAAGATTCTGTAAAAATATATGATTCTATTAATTAGTATAATAGATGAATTTTATAAAAGGAGCAAAATATGTATAATTTAATTGCAACAAGTACTTTTGGTATAGAAAGCATAACAGCAAAAGAATTGAGAGCGCTTGGTTATGAAGATCTAGAAATTGAAAATGGGAAAGTAACATTTGAAGGAGATGAAATGGATATAGCTATAGCCAATGTCCATTTAAGAACTGCTGATAGAGTATTAATTAAAATGGCTGAGTTTGAAGCAAAATCTTTTGAGGAACTTTTTCAAGGAACTAAGAATGTGAAATGGCATGAGATAATACCTAAAGATGGAATTATGCATGTTGTAGGGAAATCTGTAAAATCAACACTACATAGTGTACCTGATTGCCAATCTATAGTAAAAAAAGCTGTAGTTAGCAGTATGAGTGAACATTATGGAATTGAAACTTTTAGTGAAAGTGGTTCTACATATAAAATAGAAGTTGCTATTTTAAAAGACAAAGTAACATTAACAATAGATACTACTGGTCCTGGATTACACAAAAGAGGATATAGAGAACTAGCAGGAATAGCACCATTAAAAGAAACATTAGCAGCATCAATGCTTTTACTTTCAAGATGGAATGATAACTTTGAACTTGTAGATCCATTTTGTGGATCAGGAACTATACTTATAGAAGCTGCTATGATAGCATTGAATATAGCACCAGGATGTAATAGAAACTTCGTGGCAGAAGAGTGGTCTGATGATATAAGAAACACATTTGCCATGGTTAAAGATGGAGCTAAAAAAGCAGTTAAAGATAAAGAAATAAATTTAATAGGATATGATATAGATTATAGAGTTTTAAAAGTTGCTATGGATAATGCTGAAAAAGCAGGAGTTTCTAAGTATATAAAATTCCAAAAGAGAGATTTCATGAGCTTTTCAAGTTCTAAAAAGCATGGGTTCATAATATCAAATCCACCATATGGTGAAAGAATTGGTGAAAGAGAAACATTAGAGCCTCTTTATAATTATATGGGCCAAATGAAGAGAAAACTTAATGAGTGGGACTTTAATATTTTAACATCTATTGAAGGATTTGAAAAATTGTTAGGAATAAAATCTACTAAAAATAGAAAGTTATATAATGGAACAATCAGATGTTATTATTATCAATATTTTGATAATATAAAAATTAAAAATCCAGGAGATACATTAATAAATGAATTGATGGATTAAACATATACTTTAAATAAAGATTATATCAACACTTTGCTAAAATACAGCATAAGTAAAAAAACGATAACTCAAAGTTAATTTTTGGTTATCGTTTTTTTGTTTATGAAATTGTAGAATTTTTGAAGACTTTTAATCAAAACATTAATTAAGCTACCTTTAATTAAAAAAAGTATTACACATACCTTTTGCTCTTTAAATAGTATCCAGAAAATTATATGATTATAAGAATTCAATCCATGAATAACTTAATTTATAATTCTAAATTTAGATTATCAAAATCTTTTGGATCTACTATCAATGTTTTATTTGTATGGTAGATTACCATTCCAGGTTTTGCTCCATTTGGTTTTTTAAGTTCCTTAACTTTTGTATAGTCAACTGGAACTTTTGAAGAATTTTTAGCTTTACTATAATAAGCAGCTATTATTGCAGCTTCTTCTAAAGTTTTATCTGGTATTTCATATTCAGCAATAATAACATGAGAACCAGGAATATCTTTTGTATGTAACCAAAGATAATTTTTATTAGCAAACTTTAAACTTAAATAATCATTTTGCAAGTTATTTTTACCAACATAGATATCTATACCATCACTAGATTTAAAGTGGTGTGGTTTAGAGGTTTTCTTCTTTTTATTGTTTTTATCAGATTTTTTAAATCTTATATAACCAGTTTCAACAAGTTCATTTTTTATATCGCCTATTTCATCGTAGCTTTCTACATTTTGAATATTAGTAAGAACTGAATTTAAATACTCTTCTTCTTTGAGACTTTTATCAAGCTGAGATTTAGCGTATTCTTCTGAAACTTTTAGTTTATTATATTTCTTATAATAAGCCTGAACATTTTCTGAAGGAGTCTTAAAAGGATCTAATCTTATTTCTAGATACTCCTCTTTTTCACTATAATAATTTAATAGAGAAGCTTTAGTAGCACCTTTTTTTATACTATATATATAAGACGTTAGTAAATCACCTTTAATTCTCAATTTTTCTTTTTCATCACATTCTTTTAAAGTTTCATGTAAAATTTTTGATTTCTTTTTACATCTATCTATGTTTGTAACAACTAATTTTTGTAAATCTATAGATTTATTATGAAGTCTATCTTGCTTATCTTTTTTATAAAAGAAATCATCCATAAGTATATTAGGATTATTATATTCTATAGTAGAAAAATTATATTCTAAAGAAGATAATTTTAAGAAATAAAAGTCCTTATAAACTCCACTATCATTAGTGTAAATATTATAAGAAAGATTTTTATCAAGATTTAATATAAAATTCTTAAAAATTTCATAAATTTCTTCTCTAATGGGTGATGAATTGGATTTTATAATGTTATAATATAAATCTGAAGACAATAATTTACTAATACCTGTAAAAGTTTTTGAAAAGAAGTTCTCATCAAAAATTATTGAATTAGTAGATATAAAATTATTAAAATCTTCATATTCAAATAGTAAAGGATTTAATTTATTAGATTCTGGTGGATAAACATAATTAACACCAGGATAGAGAACTCTAAAAGTATTAATATCTGGGGTTATGTGCTTTATTGATTCCATAACCTTATTATCTCTATTTCTAACTAATGTGATATTAGAATGTCGGCCCATAATTTCAATTATAAGTGAATAAATGCTATTGAAGCCTAATTCATCACGATTTTCTATATCAATTACTAAAACTCTATCATTATTTTTTTGAGTCAATTTAGTAATTCTACCACCTAATAAGTATTTACGTAACACCATTAAGTACATTGGTGCTTTTATAGGATTGCTTTTAGTTGAATTAGTTAAATGAATTCTAGCAAATCTTGGAGATGCTGATATTAAAAGCTTTAAATTTTTACGTTCTTTTCTTAATGTTAAGATTATTTCATCTTTTTCAGGTTGATTTATTTTATCTATTTTAGAATCTAATATTGATTTTTTTAAATCATTAACTAAACTATATAAGTAGATACCGTCTAGTGCCATTGTAATTCGTCCTTTCTTAGTGCGACTAGGCAAAAAAATAATGCCTTTAAGATAGTATAACATTATAATTGCTTTATTATCAAATATTGATATTACATAGCAAAGCAATTATATTTTATTCATAAAAATTAAAAAATTTAACGTTATATTTTAAGATATTATTAATAATTTAGTATAAGGCAAGTTCAAATTCTATTGGGGCATTAAGTTAAATTGTTAATATTTATTTAAGTAAAATGAAAATAGATTGGGGGAGATACTAAAATGGAATTTTATAAAATGCATGGAGCAGGAAATGATTTTATTTTTATTGAAGACTTTAATTATGAAATTAAAGATGAATGTGATTTAGCACAAAAAGTTTGTAATAGACATTTTGGAATTGGAGCTGATGGTTTAATTATTGTTAGAAAATCAAAAAATTCAACAGCTAAAATGGTTATTATAAATTCTGATGGTTCTAGAGCAAATATGTGTGGAAATGCAATAAGATGTTTTGGAAAGTATATTTATGAAAATAAAATCATAGATAGTATTAAGTTTCCAGTTGAAACAGGAGATGGCATTAAGGAAATAGAATTAATACTAAGAGATGATAAAGTAGAATATGTAAAAGTGTATATGGGAAAACCATCCTTTGATGGAAAAGATATACCATTAAATAATTTAGAAGAATTAATTGATAAAGAAGTTGTTATAGATAAAGAAAAATATAATCTGACAACTTTACTAATGGGTGTCCCCCATACTGTTATTTTTGAAAAGAATCAGGAATATGAGGTTGAAAAGGGAGAAAAGATAGAAAAATTCTCTTTATTTAAAGAAGGAACTAATGTTAATTTTGTAAAGGTTAATGATAAAAATCATATACGTGTAAATACATGGGAAAGAGGTGCTGGAGCAACGCTTGCTTGTGGTACTGGATGCTGCGCTTCAGCTGTAGTTGCAAAGGAATTAGGCTATGTAAGTGGAGAAAAGATATTTGTAAAAGCTCCAGGTGGAAATCTTATAATAGAAGTTCTAGAAGATGGAGTATATATGAGTGGGCCAGCAGAATTTATTTGTAAAGGAAATATTATTTTATAGTGATAAATTAATTGAGGGGATAAAAATGAACGTGTTAAAAAAGAAAAAAATGAGTATTTTAGTATTGATTGTTCTACCTCTGCTGATGCTAGGATGTTCATCTAAGAATGCTGAACCTATTAGCGTAGCAGAGGAATTACAAATTAACCAAGGTACAATATTAAAATATGAAGAAGATAAGTATAACTTATATAATTACAAAGAAGATGAATATAAATTATACGAACCAAATAAAGCAGTAGTAGCTTATGACAAATCAAGTTCTAATTATATATACAGTGAAGATAAAAAATATTATATTGTACATAACGGAGAAAAAAATGAAGTAAAAGATAGAGAATTTACAGACATAAAAATATCCCCTAATGGAAAATATATATCATACTTTATAGAAGATGAAGGTTTACATTTAAAAGTATTTGAAACAGATAAAAACAAAGAAATGAAAATTAATTCTAAAGTATCTGTGTCAGGTGTTTTATATGACTGGTATGATGAAAATATCATTCTCTATTATGGAATCAGTAGTGATGGTATAAATGGAGTTTTCACATATGATTTAGATAACAATAAAGAAAATCTTATTTATAAAATAGATGAAGGATATCTAGGATTTATAAAATCTTCAAAAGAAAATATTATCTTTTTACAAATAGATTTTGATAATAATAAAGAGCTGATGATGCTTAATAAATCTAATAATGAAGTAGTATTATTAACTGATAAAATTGAGTTATTACAGGATGTTATAATTAAGAATGATGAAATATATTTTGTTGGAAAAGCTTATAATGATAAGGAGTCCCTTTATAAAGTGAATGGAAATAAGGTGCAAAGAGTAGTATTTGACTTTCCTTCAATAGTAGAAGTAGGTAAGGGATTAAGCATTGGTGAAAATGGAGAGATTTTATTTATAGGTAAAGATAATAGTTCAAAAAAGAAAGCTGTATACAGTTGCTCTGAGGATAAGACAATAAGCTTAGTATCAGATAAAGCTAATGATTATGATTTTATAAAATTTAATGAATAAATTAAAACGCTGAAATTAGAGAGTAACCTCTTTGATTTTAGCGTTTTTACTATTTTTTGAATATATTTACATTAAGAGGGTATAGTACTTAATAATGATGAAGGGAGGTATAAATATAATTGAATATAAAATTAGAGATGTAGATGTGAGCATTTCAAGAAGGATAAGTAAAAAGATATCTGACAAATATAAAGTTATTCCTATAAAACAAGAAAAAAGTACAACTATTGTATTGGGACATGAAATAAAAGATGAAGCAGAAGAATACTTAAGGTTTATTTATAATAATAAAATTGTCTTAAAAGAAATAAGTAAACAAAATTATGACTATTTAAGAGATATTATATTTAAAGTAGAAGATGAAGATATAGAAAATACTTTGATTTATAATGCTATTTTAAGGAATGCTAGTGATATACATTTTGAACCATGCGAAAAAGAAGTAGATATAAGATATAGAATTAATGGTGGATTAATTTTAGTTCACAAAATGCTTTTATCTGAATACCTAACTTTAGCTTCAAAAATAAAACTTAAAGCTAATATGGATATATCAGAAAGGAGAAAACTACAAGATGGAAAAATACTTATAAATTATAACAATAATAATTATGATTTAAGAGTTTCATCTATTCCTGTAGTTTATGGTGAAAAAATAGTTATAAGAATACTATATAGCGAAAATTTTAATTATAAATTAGAAGATCTATATTTTTCAAAAGAAAAAATAGAATTAATAAGAAAGATTATGTCATTAAAGAAAGGTCTAGTTTTAGTTAATGGACCAACTGGAAGCGGGAAATCGACAACTCTGTATACTATATTGAAAGAAATCAATAAAGAAGATATTAATATAACAACTCTAGAAGACCCAGTGGAAGCAATCATTCCAAATATCAATCAAATGAGCTTAAATAAGAAATTAGATATAAATTTTTCAAATGGTTTAAAAAACATATTAAGGCAAGATCCAGACGTTATTATGGTTGGAGAGGTTAGAGATGAAGAGACAGCATCTATGTCTGTAAGAGCATCGATAACAGGGCATAAAGTGTACACCACTATTCATACATCAACACCAAGAGAAGTCTTTTTTAGACTTGAGGATATGGGGGTAAAACCTTACTTACTTAGAGATTCAATTGTGGGAATAATATCTCAAAGATTAATAAAAATACTATGTGAAAATTGTAAAAAGGAAGATATTAAAAATGATTATAAAGGAATTAAATTATATAAAAAAACTGGTTGTTCAAAATGTAATTATTCTGGATATGAATCAAGAAAACTTATAAGTGCTGTATATTTTTTAGATAAGGAATATGATGAAGTCGATATTTATAAAGACAAGTACTGTTTATCTAATATTGGAATGAAAGATGATTTAGAAAAGTTATTAAAGAGAGGACAAATATCCTATGAAGATTATGTAAGATTTATGAAAGGAGAAGGATTAAATGAGTATCTTTAAGAAAATAAATTGTTTTCTTAACAAAAGGTACAAGAAAATAAACTACAATGAATTAAGTTTAATATCTGGAAGCTTAGCACAATTATATAAAGATGGAATAAAAATAAATGAATCTTTAAATTTAATAAAAGAAGTTACATTAACTAAAGAGTACAAAAGAAGTATTAGTGATATTGTTAAAAACATAGAAAATGGAATGACATTATCTAACGCTTTCGATGAAAAAAGAGAATTATATCCTAAGTTTTTTATAGGAATAATATCTATAGGAGAAAATTCAGGAAAGCTATATGAAGCTTTAAAAACGCTAAAAAATTACTATGGAAAAAGAGCTTTTATAAATAAATATATTATAAGTTCATTAACATATCCAATGATATTAATGATAAGCATATTAGCACTAATGGTATTTTTAACTTTAGTAGTTATACCTAATTTTCATAGTATTTATTTATCAATAGGAATAAAACCACCTTTTAGTTGTGAAAAAATATATGAATTAAGTAATTATATAAAAGAAAATCCACTTTTAAATTTTATATCTTTTCTATGCTGGGGAGTTTTTATACCATTCATAAGTATAAGGAGATTAATAGACAAAAGATATGTAAGTTTATTAAGTAATTTCAAGATTTTTAACAAGTTTTTAGAGTATGTAATTGTATTTATATTATCTATTATTGTTAATAGTGGAATGAATATTTCGTATGGACTCAGGTATTGTTCAGATAGTATGAATTTTAATTATATAAGTGACAAACTTAATAAAATTAATGAAGATATATTAAAAGGAAGTACATTAAGTGAAGCAATAACTGACACAAATATATTTTCTAAATATACAATTGCTGTAATAAAGGTAAGGGAAGAAAGTGGATCTATAGGAGAAGCTTTAAAAGAACTAAGTTTAACGTTAGAAGAATCTTTAATTAGAACAATTAATAAATACTTAAGTTTATTACAACCATTTCTTATAATATTTATATCAATAGTTATTACAGTATTTTTTATGATTTTTATTCTTCCTTTATTTGATAGCTTAAAAATAGGAGCGATTAAATGAAGAAAAAGGGATTTACCTTAATAGAAGTCGTAGCAAGTTTATCAATAATTTTAATAATATTTTCTTTAACTTTATCAGTAAAAGATATACATTCTACCATTTCAAATGATATAGAAAGCAAATCAGCTCTTTATGATGTAGAAAATTTATTATCTTATAGTAAAGCTTATTGTAAGAAGAATAAGAAAAGTGGTGAAATTCAAATAGATAATATACGAAATAGAATTTTATTTGGAAAAGATGGCCTAACAACAGTAAAACAAGTTGTTTTACCAAGAAAGATAAGAATCATTAGTAAAAATGATTGTATACAAGTAAGATCCAATGGTCACATAAAGCAAGGAAAAACTATAGTGTTTCAAGATAATAAAAATAATATATATAAGGTTACTATAGCAACAGGGATTGATCCTATTAATATTAGTGGCTTTTAAAAGTATATAAATTTTTAGAAAGGAAATAAGATTGAAAAGTAAAGGAAGTATTTTAATAGAAGCTATTGCAGCATTATTTATGTTGAGTTTAATTATAATCTTCTCAATAAGTACTTATATTCATAATAATCGTATATTAAAAGAAAGAATGTTAAGAGAAGAGCTAAATAGAGCAATATATAATATTACCAATGAATTAAAATATAATACTAAAATGAATAAACTAAAAGACACACTAAATAAAGAACCGTTAACATTAAGTTTTGATGAAAACTTTTTTGAAGAGTTAACTAATACAGAAATTTTGGATTTAACAAAAGGAAATGATATTAAAATCTCTAAACTTAAAGAAGATGATTATAAACTTGAAATTTTAATTAAAGGACTTATTAATAAAGACAATATTCAAGTTGATATAGAAGAAAGTTTTATAAAAATGTGGTGGATGGAGTATGTTTAGAAATAAAAGAATGATAAGTAAAAATTCAAATGGATTTACCATTATAGAATCAATGGTGTATATTTTTTTTACAACAATAATATTTCTTATATCAACTAACTTAATTTTTGATAGTTATAAAGTATATATACAAAATCAAGAAATCAGTAGAGTATATAATAAAATGCAAAACTTTTATATAAATCTAGATTCAATATTGCAAAAAGACATAATAAGAGATATAGAATTTGGTGAAACATATTTAATCCTTTATAGGGACAAAGATAATGTTTTGATAAGTAAGAATATTAGAAGTGATAAAGAATCATTAGGTGCAAAGTACCCAGGAAGAATATCCCCTAATATATTACTTAAAGAAGTTAAAGATTTTAAGGTGATACAAAAAGATAAATTAATCTATTTAAAGATAATTGATAAAAGTGGAAGGGAATTTATTAGATGTATATAAAAAGTAAAGGAAATATTATTATAAGTACACTTTTAGCATTTTCAATAGTTATGCTTATAAGTAGCTGTAGTTTTATAGTTATGAAAAATAATAATGAGATGTCATATCTATACAATAATGATGGAGACAGATATAGCTTATTACAAAATGAAGAGAAAGCATTACTAAACTTTAATAAAGAATTAAACAAAATGAAGAATGAAGAAATCTTTATTGAAAATTTTAATATAAAAAATGATACTAATGAACTAAAGTACAAAATAGAAAAAGATAAATTTTATTTATTAACAGAAAAGAACATATGTAGAGAATTAAAATATATATTTGATGGAAATAAAATATTTTTAATTCCAATATATAGAAATATAGATATGAATAGTGAAAAATAAAAAAAGTTAATAATTTAAAAAAGATTTAAAGTATTAAGGAAGTGGATTATGAAAAAATCAGTTTTAATTATGAAAAAACATGCCTTTATATATAAGGATAAAGAATACTTATTTGAACAGTTTGAAGAAATTGAAAAATTAATGAGTAAAAATAGAGAATTCATAATAATTGAAGAAGAATTATATTCAAGACACTTTACTGAAAATATAAAAAAATCACACATATATGAATATGTTGAATTTAAGTTAAATAAAGAATTCCACAAGAATGAGGATATATTATACCATTATGATTATGATAAGAAAAATGGATTAGTATCAATTTATTCTATAAAAGGTGGAAAGAGATTAGAAATATTATCTAAAGGGTCCAGCAACATAAAGGTTATTCCAGTTCAATTTATTATTAAAGATATAATTGTAAATTTATTAGGGAAAAATGCATTAAATTCTAATTGTATAGTTTATTTTTATGGATTTTACTATTACATTGAATTGGTAAATGGAAAGTTTAATCGTGCCTTTGTTGAAAATGAACTTGATAATTTAATTAATAGAATAAATAATTTTGAGAGTTTATGCGAAAATAAAGAAAGTATTTTTTATATAGATAAAAACATAAAAAATAAAGATATAATTACCTTTGATAATGCCAATAAAGAAATAAAAATAATGAATGTTAATTGCGAGGATGTATTATATGAAAAAATATATAAGAAACGAGAACTTCATTCCAAAAAAATTTTATGATTTGAAAATTCAAAAAGAAGTAGAAAGCATAAAAAGAATAAAATTTTTATTTATAATAGTAAACCTTATTCTGTTACCAATGACATTTAAAAATATATATATTTTTAGAGAAAATAAATCAAATTTAATAAATAATGCTGATAATAATAAAATTGAAGTTGAAGAAAGTAGTGTTGATTGTGATGATATAGTAAGTTGGATTAATAATATATTTTTAGATGAGATTGAAAGCGCATGCGTAGATAAAGATGGTGGACAATTTAAAATAAATGCAATGGATGCAATAGAAAAAATAGATAGTGATATTAATATAAAAAATATAAATAATGACAATACTAATTATATATTAGGAGTAGAATTGAACAATGAAAGGAAATAAAGTATTAGCTATAATTCTAATTATTATGTCTTGTTTTCAAAGTATGATTTTATATACTACAAACAAATTTAATTTAACTATAAAAAAAGAAGAGTCATATAAAGAAAGTGTAACTATAAACGACTATAAAAATATATCTAATATAAGCTCTGAGTTTAAAGATTTTGATAATATTGAACTTTTAGAAGGAGCAAAGCAACAAGATGGCAATTGGATTGTATCTTTAAAAATAGAAGGTGAAAAAGAGGAGATTTTAGAAAGCTTATCTAAGTTAAGAAATTATGCTATAAAGAATTATAAAATTGAGCATAATAAAGACAGTGGTTCATTGATAATAGAATTAAGTAAAAACAATATAAAGATGTGATTTAAAATATTTTTATGCTATTTATGATTATTTTGTAGACTTTTTTTATTTAAAGTAGAGAGAAATAATTGCAATTATTTCTTTCTTTTGATAAAATATCATTGTTATGTCGAAGTTTACAACAATTGAACTTTAGTATATAAATATTAATTTAGATTGTAATTATTTTATAAATTTTGGAGGGATATTTAATGATATCAGCAGGAGACTTAAGAAAAGGTGTAACTTTTGAGTTCGATGGACAAGTGTTTACAGTTACAGATTTTTTACATGTAAAACCAGGTAAAGGAGCTGCCTTCGTAAGAACTAAGCTTAGAAACGTAATTTCAGGAGGAGTTGTAGATAGAACATTTAATCCAACTGAAAAATTACAAGAAGCTGTAATAGAAAGAAAAGAAATGCAATATCTTTATTCAGATGGAGAATTATATTACTTCATGGATCAAGAAACTTTTGAACAAATTCCTTTAAATGCTGAAAAGGTTGAAGATGCAATAAAATTCTTAAAAGAAAATATGTTTGCAGTTATAAAATTCTTTAAAGGAAGTGCTTTCTCAGTAGAAGCACCAAATTTTGTTGAATTACAAATAACATATACTGAACCAGGTGTTAAAGGTAATACAGCTACAAACTCATTAAAGCCAGCTACAGTTGAAACAGGAGCAATAGTTAATGTTCCAATGTTTGTTAACGATGGCGATGTTATAAGAATAGATACTAGAACAGGAGAATACATGGAAAGAGTTTAAGCTCTGTATGTATTTAAGGTTTTAATACTAAATAAAGTTGCTAAGTTATTTCTTAGCAACTTTATTTATAAAAGGAAGTGGGAAACATGGAAAAACTAAGGAATCAAATTAATGAGTTAAAGTTAAATTTATCTAATATTGAAAGTGAAGAATATAAAAACTATTTTTCATCAATAGTATCAATTTTAGAAACTATGGATAGTAAAATTGAAGAATTAACTGTAAATCAAGAAACTATAGAAGAAAACATTAGATTTATGGATGATGACTTAAGTGGTCTTCAAGAGGAACTTTTTGAAGAAGTATCAATAGATGAACTAAATGAATTAGAAGATGAATATGTAGAAGCTACTTGTTGCCATTGTGGCAATACAGTTTTTGCAGAACAATCAACTTTAAAAAATAATAATGAAATTCCATGTCCATATTGCAATAAGAATATTAAAGGCTAAATATTTAATGTCCATAGTTTTACTATGGCTTTTTTTATTTTTTAGGAAATTATAAAAATCTTATGCCACACCATTATTACATCATTGTGTTTGGAAAGGGTACATGGCTAAAAGAATCTGCGTTACAAAAGTCGCCTTGGCAATTTTTTTATAAAGAAATATATATCTAAATTTAAAGTTTATGTATATATAATACGATGCATATAGTATTTTAAACACAATTTTTCATATGATTTTAAAGGTATGTAATTTAATTTTACATATCTTTTTTTATTTAACAGTAATATTTTAATTTTTATATAAATATTAATAACTAAGAAAAACATTAGAGGAGGAAGTGAGATGAAAGATGATAGTGATTTCTTAAATATATTTCCAAGTAATATATTTAATGTACTTAAAGATAAATGTAAACTAGAACAACTTTATGAAATAAGGATAAAAATAGATAAACCCATTATAGTTTATTCTAATAAAGGAGAATCAATTGTAGCATATAATCCATCAAAGGAAGAGATGAAATCAATAATACAAAAAATATCTAATTATTCACTATATGCTTATGAAGAAGATATAAAACAAGGTTTTATAACAATTAAAGGTGGACATAGAATAGGTATTGCTGGCGAATGTGTTATGTGCAATGGTGAAGTAAAAACTATTAGAAATATATCATCTATAAATGTTAGATTTTGCAGAGAAGTTATAGGATGTTCAAATAAAATTATGAAATATATAGTTAGTGGAGATAGGATTTATAATACAATAATTATTTCTCCACCTAAATGTGGAAAGACAACAATTTTAAGAGATATATCTAGAAACATATCAAATGGAATGAAATTATTAGGTTTAAATGGTAAAAAGGTTTCTGTAATTGATGAAAGAAGTGAAATTGGAGCTTGTTACTTTGGAGTTCCTCAAAGTGATTTAGGAATTAGAACAGATATTTTAGATAATTGTTTGAAAAAAGAAGGAATGATTATGTCAATAAGAAGTTTATCACCAGAGGTATTAATTTGTGATGAAATTGGCACTAAAGGAGATATTGAAGCATTAATTATGGCATTTAATTCTGGAGTAAATATAATTACAAGTATTCATGGATTTACAATTGAGGATATTTATAAACGTAAAGTATTTAAGGAACTTATTGATAATCAAATACTTGAAAGAGCTATTATTTTAAGTTCAAGACAAGGGGTAGGCACTATAGAAAAAGTTTATAAATTAAGAGGAGAAGAAAAAATATGCTTAAATTAGTACTTATCTTTATGCTATTTTTAACTATTTCTTATATTGGCTTTTTATATGGTGAAACTTTTAGAAAAAGATACATTCAACTTAAGGAAATTTTAAAAAATTTAATAATATTGCAAAATGAAATTTTATATGGAAGTACACCTTTGCCAGAAGCATTAAGTAATATTCAGAAAAAGACAATTAAACCATTAAATACTCTAATAGGTAATGTAAATGAAAAGTTATGTGAAGGTGAAGCAGAAAGTGTATATAGTGCTTTTAGTAGTGAATATATTTTTTTAGAAGAAGAGTTTTATTTATCAGATAGTGATAAAAATTTTTTAATAGATTTCATAAAGTCTTTAGGAGAATCTGGACTTTATGGCCAAGAAAAAATTTTTAATTTAGTAATAGAAAATATAAGGAGCAATTTAAAAGAGGCAGAAGAGGAATCTAAAAAAAATATAAAAGTATATAGATATTTAGGGATATGCATTGGTGCTATGATTACAATATTTTTAATTTAGGTGGTGAATTTATTATGCACGATATAAGCATTCTTTTTAAAATTGGAGGGGCAGGAATATTACTTGTGATACTCGATAAGGTATTAACAAGTAGTGGAAAAGGTGATGTTGCAGCTATAACTAATATTGCAGGTACTGTAATACTCTTATTAATGATAGTTTCTCTTATTGGAGACTTGTTTAACACAGTAAAAACTATGTTCGTAATGTAGGTGATTTTATGTTAATAGTAAAAGTTATAGCCTTAGCCTTTGTTGGTTTGTTTCTAACTTTAATTTTTAAAAATAGCAAATCTGAAATGACTACATTTATTTCTTTAACAGTTGGTACTTTAATATTATTTTTTATGATAGGTCAAGTACAAGAAATAATTACATTTTTAAAAACTGTAGCAGATAGAGCTAATATAGATACATTTTATATTGGAGTTATCCTAAAAATTTTAGCAATTGCTTATTTAGCTTCATTTACAAGTGAATTATGTAAAGATGCTGGAGCTTCAAGTATAGCAACTAAAGTAGAGTTTTCAGGAAAAATAATGATTTTAGTATTAGCAATTCCAATTCTTATGGCTGTATTAAATTCTATACTACAGATAATGTAGGTGAAATAGATATGAAGATAATAAAAAGATGTACAATATTTTTTTTGATAAGTATTATTGTTATTTCTGTATTAAATTGTATCTTTATACCAGAAAAATCAGTATATGCTTTTGAACAAAATAACTTAAGTACAAGCAGTAATTCTCATGATAATAAAAGTGAATCTATAATGGATGAAATCACAATAGATAGTTTAGATGATAGTACACAAAAACAAATAAATAATTTATATGAGTATATAAATAAAATGAAAAATAATGTAGAGCTCATGAATGATCTAGATCCCATTCAATATATCAAGGAATACATTAAAAATGGTGAAGGTGATTTTAATATAAAATCCTTGAGCAAGGCATTAACGAGTATATTATTTAAGGAAGTTAGAAGTGTATTAAAACTTATAATATCAATAGTTACAATAGTTATAATCTGTTCACTAATTAAAAATTTACAAGATGCATTTTCAAATGACAATGTATCGGAAATAGCTTTTTATGCATGTTATGCGTTGATAATAATGATTCTTTCAAAGAGTTTTATTATATCTATAGGTGTTGCAAAAGAAGTTATATTAAATATCTCTGATTTTATGGCTGCATTATTACCGGTGCTTATAACAATGATAGCTATGGTAGGAGGATTAACTCAGGCAGCAACATTAGACCCTATTATTTTAGCAGCTGTAGTGTTTATACCGAGAATTTATTCTAATATTATAATTCCACTTATATTAATGGGGTTTGTATTAGAGTTTGCAAATAATTTATCTAATGATCATAAGATTACGAATCTTTGTAAACTTTTAAAACAGTGTACTTTATGGATGCAAGGAATAATAATAACTGTTTTTATTGGTGTTTTAACAGTAAGAGGAATTACATCAAAAACAATAGATGCAGTTACGTTAAAAACTACTAAATTTGCGGTTGATAATTTCATACCTATAGTAGGAAAGACATTTTCTGATGCTATTGCTTCTATTGCAGGATATTCATTAATAATTAAAAATGCAATAAGTTCAGTAGGACTATTAATTATAGTATTAATGCTTTTATACCCAATAATAAAATTAGTACTTATGACAGTGATATATAAATTAGCTGCAGCGTTAATAGAACCAATAAGTGATTCTAGAATAACTAATTCAGTGGCGGCAGCAGGAAATTCAATGACGTTAATTATATCATGTGTTTTAAGCGTAAGTTTAATGTTTTTTATTTTAATAGCTCTTGTTGCATCCTCAGGGCTGTTTATAGTGGGAGGATAAGACATGCATTTGTTAAAGGAACTCGTAACAACCTTAGTTACTGCACTTATATTTATAACGGCAATAGAACTTATAAGCCCTAATAATGGTATGAAAAAATATCTAAAGTTTATATTAGGGTTAGTTTTAATAACCATAATATTAAATCCAATAGTGAAAATTATTTCAAATGGAGAAGACAGTATATATGAGTCTATAAGTAATTATGAAGACGTATTCTCTAATTATAAAAATGAAATTAAAAGTAGTGATGAGGATAAGTTAAAGGATGGAGATTTAAGAAAACAAGCTTTTGAAGAAAATTTTAATAAGAATTGTGAAAGTTTACTTAAATCTGAATATCCAAATAAAAACTTTAAAAGTGATGTTGAATGTATAGTTAATTTTAATAACATGATTTTTGATATAAAAAAAATAAAAATAGGTATAAGCGAAAAGTCAGTAAGTAAAATTAAAAAGGTGATAATTAATAAAAGTGATAAATATTATGAAGAGAATCAAAATAGCCAGTATAAAGAAATAGTGACATTTATAAGTGAACAGCTAGATATTCCTAAAGAGAAAATAGAAGTATATAAAATAGAGGAATAGGAGATGAGTTTATGGATAAAAAAAAATTTTCTAATAATCTAAAGAAAATACTAGGCGAAAAAAAATTAAGCAATCTTATTTCTATTTGCTTAGTATTAGCATTTATATTTGTGACCATGAATGTATTATTACCAAAGAATAAATATATAAATAAGAGTAATGACATTATTTATAAAGAAGACAAAAAAGAAAGTCCAAAAGAAAATGAAGTAAGCACTTCAACGACTATTTCAGGTGATCAAAAAACATATGAAGAAAATCAAAAGGTGGAATTAAAAAATATATTAAAAAAGATGGAGGGGGTAGGAGAAGTTGACGTAATGATTTCATTTGAAAGTGGAGAAGAAAAAATTCCAGCATATGATACTAATGCTCAAGTATCAACTACGGAAGAAACGGATACTGAAGGAGGAAAGAGAACTAATAATCAAAAAAATGATGGTGCAACAGTTGTTATGACAAGTAAAGACGGTGGAAATGAACCATTTATTTTAAGAACATATAAACCAAAAATAACAGGTGCTGTTGTTGTTGCAGAAGGTGCAGAAAATAGTAAAACAAAATATAACATTGAGCAAGCAATTTCAAAATTATATAACTTAACTTTGGATAAGGTTAATGTATATCCGATGAAGAAGTAGCATATAATTTAAAAGATAAAAAGGATGGGAGGAAAATATTATGAAAAGGAAACAATTAGGTATAATCTTTACTTTGTTAGCATTAATATTATGTGTAGGGGTGTTAGCAGCAAAGTTAAATAAGGGAGGACTAAACGATCCGACTGATTTAAGTGCAGTATTATCAACAGAAAATGTAGGGGTAAGTGAGGAAAAAGGAGAAGTAGCTAAAGCAGATGATGATAAAGCTACATTAAGTCAAAATGAATACTTCTTTCAATCTAGAAGTGAAAGAGAACAACAAGAAAGTGCAACAATTCAAAGCTTAAAAGCGTTAGTAGCAGATGAAAATACATCTAAGGAAAAGAAGGAAGATGCAAATAAGGAATTGACAGAAAGAATTTTAAGAAAAGATAATGAAGGAAGAGTTGAATTAAACATAAAAAATAAAGGATATGAAGATGCATTATGTATGATTGATGACAAGAAAGCAACAGTAATAGTAAAGTCAGCAAACACTCTTGAAGAGAAAGATAGCATTGCCATTCAAGAAATAGTACAAAATGTATCAAAGATAAAAGATGTAGTAATACAAGTTCAAAAATAACATAATTATAGCTTTGAAAAATAATATAAGTTTAATTGTAATGTTAAATCATATTTGTTATAATAAACGTAAGATTAACATGTTTTGTTATTACAAAACCTAGGAGGGTGAAAAGCATGGAAAGTTTGAATAAAGAAGATAACGTTGGTATCGTAAAAATATCAGACGAAGTAGTAAGCGTTATTGCAGGCATTGCCGCACAAGAAATTGACGGCGTTAGTGATTACCAAATAGGGGGCTCAAATAACTTATCAAGCATTTTAAAGGGTAAAAAGTCATTAGGGAAGTCAACAAAGGTTACTTTGCTTGATGATAAAGCAACTATAGATATAAATTTAAGCGTCGAGTATGGTGTAAAAATAATGGAGGTAGTTTCACAAGTTCAAGATAATGTAAAAAGAACGGTTGAAGCTATGACTGGATTAGTAGTAGAAGCAGTAAATGTGTATGTTCAAAACATTTATATGCCGAAAAAAGAAGAAGTTGAATCTAAGTAGTATCTAAATTTCACCCTCTGAATTTCAGAGGGTGTTTCCATGCTAGATATTATTTAGAGAATAAATTTCAACAAAAATGACAAGAATTAAGAAGAATTTAAAGTACGTGGAGGATCAGATGAATAGAAAACTATCAAGAGAAAAAGCAATGGAATTATTATTTGGGATGACATTAAACACTGATAATTATGAGGAAACATTAGAAAACTTTATAGACAATTATGAAAGTGATATAAAAGAATTAGATATAACATACATAAAGAGAATATTAATAGGGGTAGAAAATAATAAACATAACATAGATGAGGCTATATCAAAGAATTTATGTAATTGGAAAATAGATAGAATATCAAAGGTTAATTTATGTATATTAAGATTAGCTGTATATGAATTATTACATGATGAAGAAATTCCAAACAGAGTTGCAATAAATGAAGCATTAGAAATAACAAAGAAATATTCAGATGAAAAAAGCGTTTCATTTATAAATGGAGTTTTAGATAATATCTTAAAAAAATAAAATATAAGGGGCGAAAATAAAAATGGGGCAAATTATAAACGGAAAAGAAGTAGCATTAAAGATAAAAGAAGAAATAAAAACTTTTGTTGAAGAAAGAAAAAATAATAAACTTAGGATTCCAAAGATTGCATCTATATTAGTTGGAAATGATGGGGGATCAATTTATTATATGTCAAGTCAAGAAAAGGTGGCTAATTCTTTAGGTATAGATTTTTTAAAGATTATATTAGAAGAAGATGTTACTGATGAATATGTTATAAATGAGATTCATAAATTAAATGAAGATGTTAATATTCAAGGCATAATGCTTCAATTACCATTACCTAAGCATTTAAACGAAAAAAAGATAATAAAAGAGATATCTGTTAAAAAGGATATAGATTGTCTTACATTTGAAAGTCAAGGTAAATTGTATATGGGGGAAAAAGGATTTTTACCATGTACACCTAATTCAGTTGTAACTTTAATTAAGAGTCTTAATATTGATATAACTGGTAAGGAAGTAGTTGTTCTTGGAAGAAGTAATATAGTAGGAAAGCCAGTAGCACAACTTTTATTAAATGAAAATGCAACAGTTACTATATGTCATTCTAAAACAAAAAATTTAAAAGAAGTATGTAGTAAAGCAGACATATTAGTTGTAGCAATTGGTAAACCTAAGTTTATAGATGAAGAATACATAAAAGAAAATGCAATAGTTATTGACGTAGGTACTTCATCTTTTGAAGGTAAAATAACAGGCGATGTTAATTTTGACAAGGTAATAGATAAAGCTTCTTTCGTAACACCAGTACCAGGTGGAGTTGGAGCTTTAACTACTACTCTTTTAATAAAAAATTCATGTGAGGCTTTAAAGGAATATGAAGATTAAAACTTTAACTGTTTCAGATCTAACAAACTATATAAAAAAAGTAATTGATAATGACTTTATTTTAAATAATCTCTCTGTAAAAGGGGAGATTTCTAATTTAAAGTTCCATAGCAGTGGGCATATTTATTTTTCTTTAAAAGATAACAATCGTAAAGTAAATTGTGTTATGTTTAAAAGTAAAGCAAGTCTTTTAAATATTGCCTTAGAAGATGGTATGGAAGTTATGGTAAAGGGAAGAGCATCTATTTATACAGCTACAGGGAGTTTTCAACTTTATTGTGATGAGATAAAAAAAGAAGGGCAAGGAGAGTTATTTATAAAATTCGAAGCTCTTAAAGAAAAATTATCAAAGTCTGGATATTTTGATGAAAAGTATAAAAAAAATATCCCTATGTACGCTAAAAGAATAGGTGTTATAACCTCATCAACAGGTGCAGTAATAAGAGATATAATAAATGTAACTAAAAGAAGAAACTCATTAGTAGACATAATATTATATCCAGCTAAGGTTCAAGGTGACGGTGCATATAAAGAAATAATTGCAGGAATTGAATATTTTAATAAGAAGAAAAATATAGATCTAATAATAGTTGGAAGAGGTGGAGGTTCTATAGAAGAATTATGGAACTTTAATGAAGAAGAACTTGCAAAAGTTATATTTAATTCTAAGCTTCCTATTATTTCAGCAGTAGGTCATGAAGTCGATTTTACAATTTCAGATTTTGTTTCTGATGTAAGAGCAGCAACACCGTCACAAGCAGCTGAAATAGCAGTTCCGCTATTAAGTGATATAAACACAAGAATTTATGAAATATCAAAATCATTAGATTATGAAATACAAAAGAAATTAAAAGATTGCAAAAGTAGATTAGAGTCAAATGAGAGAATTTTAAAATTACATTCTCCAATGTCAAAAATAGTAAACTCATATTTAGAAATTGATAAATTAAAAGATAGATTATATTTTGCAATAGATATAAAAATAAAAAGAGAAAAGCAAAAGATAGAATCATTAAATAATTTATTAAGCGCTAATAATCCTATAAAGGTACTTAATAAAGGATATGCTATAATAGAGGATGAAAATAATAAGATCATTAAAGAAATATCACAATTAGATGAAAAAAAAGAAATAAGTATTTCTTTAAGTGATGGAAAAATTAAAGGGAATTTTATACCTATTAAGTAAGGAGAGTATTATATGGCAAAGAAAGAAAGCTATGAAGATATGCTTGGTAAACTTCAAGATATTTTGAGTACTTTAGAAGATGATAATTTAAACCTTGAAGAGGGTATGAAATCTTATGAAGATGGAGTAAAATTAGTAAATAAACTTTATAAAACTTTAAATTCATATGAAGGAAAAATATCTGTAATTAAGGAAGAGAAAGAAGTGGAGTTTGAAAGTCAAGATGGAGATAGATAATTTAAAAAATGCAATAGATAATTATTTAAAAAATTATTTTACAAATAGAAGTTCTTATAATAAAGCTGTTTATGAATCAGCAGGATATAGTGTAAATATAGGTGGAAAAAGAATACGTCCAACATTACTTATATTAACTTATTCTTTATATAAAGATAATATAGAAAAAATAATGCCAATGGCAGCTGCAATTGAAATGATACATACTTATTCTTTAATACATGATGATCTTCCATGCATGGATGATGATGATTTAAGAAGAGGTAAACCAACAAATCATAAGATTTTCGGTGAAAATATTGCAGTTTTAGCAGGTGATGCATTATTAAATGAAGCTATGACTTTACTTATGAAAAGTTCATTAGAATTAGGAGAAAGTGCTTTAAAAGCTTCTTATGAAATTTCAAAAGCAGCAGGCGCAGAAGGAATGATAGGCGGTCAAGTTGTTGATGTATTAAGTGAAGGAAGCGAAATATCAAAAGAAGAATTAGAATATATGCACGAAAAAAAGACAGGGGAACTTATAAGAGTATCAATAGTAGCTGGTGGTATTTTAGCAAAAGTTCCAAGTGGTGATATAGAAGCTTTAAATGAATATGGTAAAAAATTAGGCTTAGCTTTTCAAATAAAAGATGATATATTAGATATAGTAGGAACAGAAGAAACATTAGGCAAAGCAACTAATAGAGATAAAGAATTAAACAAAACTAATTTTATAACTGTTTATGGATTAGAAAAATGTGAAGAGCTTTGTAAAATGTTAACTGATGAATGTATAAAAATTTTAGATAACTTAAGTGTAGACGCTAGTTTATTAAAAGAATTAACTTATAATCTTTTAAATAGACTAAATTAAAAAAGGGAATGGTTATTATGAAATCATTATTAGATAGTTTAAATTTTCCAAAAGATTTAAATAATTTGAGTGATAGTGATACAGAGAGATTAAGCAAAGAAATAAGGCGATTTTTAATAGAAAGTGTTTCCAAAACAGGGGGACATTTATCATCTAACTTAGGTGTTGTAGAGCTTACTTTAAGTCTTATGAAATCTTTTGATTTTGAAAAAGATAAAATAGTATGGGATGTAGGACACCAAAGTTATGTGTATAAGATTTTAACTGGTAGAAAAGGTGAGTTTAAAAATCTTAGACAGTTTGATGGTCTAAGTGGATTTCCAAAGAGAAATGAAAGCAAGTATGATTATTTTGACACAGGTCATAGTAGTACTTCAATATCAGCTGGACTTGGAATGGCAAGAGCTAGGGATTTAAAGAAAGAAAAGTACACTGTAGTTTCTGTAATCGGAGATGGAGCTTTAACAGGTGGAATGGCATTAGAAGCTTTAAATGATGTTGGTTTTAGAAAAACTAAAATGGTGATAATTTTAAACGATAACCAAATGTCTATTTCACTTAATGTTGGGGGACTTTCTAGATATTTAAATAAATTAAGAATGGGCCAAACATATAATAAATTAAAAGCTAATATAAATACATCTCTTGGTTCATCTGATTTAGGAAAAGATCTTATTTCTAAAATGTCAAAAGTAAAAGATAGTATAAAGCAATTAGTTGTGCCTTCAATGTTTTTTGAAAATATGGGAGTAAAATATATAGGTCCTATTGATGGTCATGATATAAAAGCAATGAACGAAGTTTTCAGTAAAGTTAAAGATATAGAAGGTCCTGTTATAATACACACAGTAACTCAAAAAGGTAGAGGATATTCATTAGCAGAAAAAAGTCCATCTAAGTATCATGGAATTCCACCTAGTAATGATAAAAAGGAAGAACCAAACAAAGCTTGCAAGGAAACATATTCTAAAGCTTTTGGTAATGCATTAATGGATATAGCAAAAGAAGAAAAAGAACTAGTTGCTATAACAGCAGCTATGCCAGACGGAACTGGACTAAAAGATTTTTCTACTACTTATCCAGAAAGATTTTTTGATGTTGGAATAGCAGAACAACATGCAGTAACATTAGCAGCAGGAATGGCAGCTAATGGATTAAAGCCTGTATTTGCAGTATATTCTACTTTTTTACAAAGAGGATTTGATCAGGTAATACATGATGTGTGCATTCAAAACTTACCTGTAATATTTGCTATAGATAGAGCAGGAATAGTAGGAGAAGATGGAGAAACTCATCAAGGAATTATGGATGTAAGTTATTTGTCAATGATGCCTAATATGACAATAGTAGCTCCTAAATGTACAGAAGAAATTTTAAGTTTATTAAAATGGGCAATAAAAAGGAATTCACCTGTAGCCATAAGATATCCAAGAGGTAAAGATGTTGTTTGTAATTTAGATGCTTTAAAAGAGATAAATTATGGAAAATGGGAAATTGCAAGTGAAGGAAATAAGATATGCATTATAGCTAGCGGAAGAATGCTTCAACATGCACTTTTAGCAAAGGAAATACTAAAAGAAAAAGGAATAAATCCTAAGATAATAAATGCAACTTTTATAAAGCCAATAGATGAACATTTATTAAAGAATTTAAAAGAAGAAGGATATGATATTTTAACTATTGAGGATAATATTATATGTGGAGGCCTCGGAATAGCTATTCTAGAATATTTAAATTGTATAAATTATAAGGGAAATATGAAATTATTAGGATATGATGATGAATTTATCCCACAAGGAAATGTAGAAATACTTTATAAAACATATGGATTAGATCCTGTAAGTATAAGTAATACAATCCTTAAACTTTATAATTAAAAGGAGAATATAATATATGGCAGAAAAAAAGGAAAGACTTGATATACTTTTAGTAGAAAAGGGTATAATTACTTCTAGGGATAGAGCTAAGGCTTGTATTATGGAAGGTAAAGTATTTGTTGATGGTCAAAGAGTTGATAAAGCAGGAGAAAAAGTAAGTATAAATGCTAACATAGAATATAAAGGCGCAAAACTTAAATACGTGAGTAGAGGTGGACTTAAACTAGAAAAAGCTATGAAGTCCTATGATATATCTTTAGAAGATAAGGTATGTATGGATATAGGGGCATCTACTGGTGGATTTACTGATTGTATGCTTCAAAATGGAGCAAAGAAAGTGTATTCAGTAGATGTAGGATATGGTCAGTTTGCATGGAAATTAAGAACTGATGAAAGAGTAGTATGCATGGAAAGAACTAATATTAGATATGTTACATTAGAAGATATTGGTGAACCTTTAGATTTTGCATCAATAGATGTATCTTTTATATCATTAAAAAAGATAATGCCAGCAACATTAGGACTTTTAAAGGATACTGGTGAAGTGGTAGCTTTAATAAAGCCACAATTTGAAGCAGGTCGTGAAAAAGTTGGTAAAAAAGGCGTTGTTAGAGAAATTAGTACACATAAAGAAGTAGTGTATGGAATAATTGAATTCCTTAAAAATGAAAACTTAAATATCCTAGGGGTAGGATATTCTCCAATAAAAGGCCCAGAGGGAAACCGAGAATACTTAGTCTATTTTACAAAAGATAATGAAAAAGAAAGTAATTTTCAAATTGATGATGTAGAAAGGGTTATAGAAGAATCTCATAAAGAACTTTAGAGATTTTCGGAGGGGTTATGAAGAATATAGGTATTGCGATAAATCCATCAAAAGACTGTAAAAATACTATTTTAAATATGGTGAAAGAAAAAATTGAAAATATTTGCAATATTACTAATATTGAAGTATACAATAGTTTTGATATAAAAAATTTAAATTTAGGTTCATTAGATTTGCTTATTGTTTTAGGAGGAGATGGAACACTTCTTGGAGTAGCAAGGGAATTGGATGATGATTTTAAGGCACCTATATTAGGAATAAATATAGGTAACTTAGGAGTTTTATCTAGTATAGAAATATCCGATTTAGATTTGGCATTAAAAAAATTGATGACTAAAGATTGTAAAGTACACAAGAGAATGATGTTAAACTGTGAAGTAGATATAAATGAGTCAATAAAGAATATCAAGGCCTTAAATGAAGTTGCAGTAGCAAGAGGAACTTTGTCAAGAATGGTAAAATTCAAGATATTTGTTGATGAAAAATTATATGCTATATTTAAAGGCGATGGACTTATTGTTTCAACTCCTACGGGATCAACAGCGTATTCTTTTTCAGCAGGAGGACCATTTATATATCCTGACTTAGAAGTTATTAGTATAGTGCCTATATGTGGTCATACAAAGAGTATGCATCCAATTGTACTAAAAGGTGATAGTACTATAAAGATAATAGCACAAAATGGCGGAGATCAAATATACTTGACAATAGATGGACAAAGAGCAATAGAAATGAAAGACAATTCTGTTATAACTGTAAAAAAGAATCCAAAGTCATTAAAATTACTGTTATTTAACGATTATGATTATTTTAAAGTAATAAGAAATAAGGTATTAAATAATTCTAAGGAATGTGATGGTGAAGAAATTTGAAATCAAAAAGACATACTAAGATATTAGAAATTATATCATCTAAAGAAATAGAAACTCAGGAAGACTTAGCGGAAGAATTAAAATCACAAGGTTTTGATGTAACTCAAGCAACTGTTTCAAGAGATATCAAAAATTTAAAACTTATTAAAATACAAGGTGCTTCTGGAAATTATAAATATGTTGTATCTTCTGGTGAAGAAAAAAACATAATAGACAGATTAAGTAATATATTATCTAATACGGTTATAAGCGCAGAAAACGTAGATAAGATGGTAGTAATAAAAACTATAAGTGGTTCCGGATCAGCAGCAGCAGAGGCTATAGATAATTTAGAAGGATCCGATATAGCAGGAACAGTAGCGGGAGACAATACAATATTTATACTTCTTAGAAGTTTAGAAAAAGCAGAAGAATTAGTAGCTAAAATAAGAAAAAGAATATCACTATAAATATAAGGATGGGTATATATGTTAATTCAATTGAACATTAAAAATTTTGCATTGATACAAGAAATAACTATGAATTTCAATGAAGGATTTAATATTCTTTCAGGTGAAACAGGAGCAGGTAAATCTATTTTAATTGATGCAATAGATTATGTATTAGGTGGAAAATTTTCGAAAAGTTTAATAAGAACTGGAGAAGATAAAACTTATGTTGAAGCTATATTTACTATTGAAAATAGCTTATTAAAAAATGTATTGATTGAATTGGATATTGAAAGTGACGATGATATGCTAATTGTCTCTAGAGAAACTCATCAAAGTGGGCGAAGTTTAATTAAAGTTAACGGAAAAACTTTTTTAGCATCTCAATTAAAAAAAATAAGAGAAAGATTATTAGATATACATGGTCAACATCAAAATCAAACTCTTCTTCAAAGAAATAGTCATATATTGTACTTAGATGAATTTATAGGAGAAGAAATTCTTAATCACTTAGAAGAATTTACTTCTTTAAAAGATAGTTTATTACAAATCGAAAACAAAATTCAACAAATATGTGGAAATGATGATAGAGATAAACTTTTAGACTATCTTAAATTTCAAATTGAGGATATAGAAAAAGGAAAATTAAAAGAAAAAGAAGAAGAAAATTTAAAAGAAGAATTTAATTTACTATCAAATGCTGAAAAAATAAGCAAGAGTTTAAATTTATCATATGCTTTATTAAATGGTGTTGATGGAGAAAATAGTGTTATAAATTCAATATCAAAGGTAATTCAAGAATTATCGAATATTGAAAATAATTTTGAAAAAGTTAAAAAAAATAGAGAACTAATAGAAGAGGCTTTTTATACAATAGAAGAAGTATCTAGAGATATAAGAAATATAGCTGAAGAAGTTGTATATGATGATGACGCTTTAGAAAAAATAAATGCAAGAATATATGAAATTAATCAATATAAGAAAAAATATGGATCTACTATAACAGAAGTTTTAGAGTATTATAATAAAATAAAAATACAATATAATGATCTTATAAATTCTGAAAAAATCATTGAAGAATTGAATTTGAAAAAGCAAGAAATTATAAAAGAAATGGAAAAAGTATCACTAAAACTTCATGAATTAAGAGTTAATAAAAGCTCTGAATTAAAAGAAAAAATTTTAAATGAACTTAGTTTTGTAGGTCTTGAAAAATCAACTATGGAAATAAGTATAATAAGAGAAGAAAAATTTAATTCTAGAGGTTTTGATGATGTATGCTTTATGATTTCTACAAATCCTGGAGAACCACTTATGCCATTAGAAAAAATATTATCTGGTGGAGAACTTTCAAGAATAATGCTTGCATTAAAATGTGTTTTTGCAGATAAAGATGAAATAGCAACTTTAATTTTTGATGAAATAGATACTGGTATTAGTGGCGTTGTGGCAAAAAGAGTTGGTGAAAAAATGTATCAAGTCTCTAAAAATCACCAAGTTCTATGCATAACACATCTTCCACAAATAGCAATTTTATCAGATTATCATTACTTTGTATCAAAAGTAGTAAAAGAAAATAAGACATTTACTAATATAAGAGTGTTAACAAAAGAAGAAAAAGAGTATCAAATTGGTAGAATGCTTGGTGGCGATGAAGTTACAGAAGCAACATTAAATAATGTGAAAGAAATGATAAAAATTGCCGAGTTAAAAAAATTAGAAATTTAAAAATTAATACATATAGTAATATATTTTGGTAAAAATAAAATCATGTAATGCGTGGTTTTATTTTTTTTTATTGTCCCAAATTTCTTGCAGGCGAGTTCTAAAAGGCAAAAAAATAGAAAAATCCATAATTTTAAGAATGGATTTTATATTTTTTCAAATAACAATAAAAATATATTTATAAAAAATTTAACATGAACTAAAAATTTTTAACTTTTATAACAATGTTAATACAGCATAAGAGGCTTGTCTCATGGGGAAATTAAAATCAGAAGCAAAGGAGGAGGGAAATTATGAAGAAGAAAATATTAAAAACTATTAGTTTAATTACAGCTCCAATCTTGATTCTGGTTTTAATAACTAGTATATATTTAAAAGGTATTCCAAACACAATATATACAAATAAAGATATACCAGTATCTTCGATGATTCCGATAGGAAGTACAATAAATAAAATTGAAGATTACGGGAATAAATACGAGGTTAAGTTATTAGGGTTGATACCAGTAAAGTCATTAGAGGTTCAAAAAGTAAAAAATCTAGAAATTTATCCAGGTGGAAATAGCGTAGGTGTTAGAGTATCTACACAAGGTGTTTTAGTTGTAGGATATTCTGATATAATAATTAATAATGTAACAGAAGAAAGCCCCGGTAAATTAGGTGGAGTTCAATTAGGAGATATAATATTAAAGATTAATGGTGAAGAAGTTGAAAATTGCAAAGATTTAGTAGGTATAATTAAAGATTGCAAAGAATGCAAAATAAAAGTTGACTTATTGAGACATAATGAAAAATTGAGTAGAGAAATAGAACTAAAAAAAGAAGAAAACTCAGATTATAAACTAGGACTATGGATTAGAGATTCTACAGCAGGTGTAGGAACAATGACTTTTATAGATAGTGAATCAAAAAAATTTGGTGCATTAGGTCATCCTATTACCGACTGTGATACAAATGAAGCATTTTTAATTAAAAAAGGTGATTTATTAGAATCATCAATAATAAGCTTAAGAAGAGGTGAAAAAGGATCTCCAGGAGAACTTAAAGGTGTATTTATAAACGAAAATAATGTAAGTGGTAAAATAAAAAGTAATACTGAAAGTGGTATTTTTGGAACAGTTGAAAATATGAATATTATAAAAAGTAATGTAAAACCTATGAAAGTTGGATTTAGAAATGAGATATGTGAGGGTAAGGCAAGTATAATAACGACTATTGACGAATCTGGACCTAAAGAATATGAGATAGAAATAGTTAAACTGTTGGAACAAAATACTCCGGGACCTAAAAGTATGGTGATAAAAGTTACTGATTCTAAGTTATTAGAAAAAACAGGAGGAATAGTTCAAGGAATGAGTGGAAGTCCTATTATTCAAAATAATAAAATTGTAGGAGCAGTAACTCACGTGTTAATAAATAAGCCAGATACAGGTTATGGAATATATATAGAGTGGATGTTAAAAGATGCAGAAATAATAAAATAACATGTAGTATTAAAAGCACTAATTTTTATAATTAGTGCTTTTACAATAAAAAAATAATGAGTTTTACAAACTATTTTCTACAAAACTATTTACTTATATTAAAAATAAGGTTATAATTTACAAATAGTGGAATATAAATTAAATATAACAATTAATGTTATATTTGATTAATTAGTGTTATAATTTAGTTATTAACTGTTATTTTTAATGTAAAGTAATACATATCACTATAACGTAATAAAGTAAAAAGAGGATTTTTATTAAAGAGTATAGAATTATTTAATGTGATAAGTTTGGCTATTAAGAGTAGTTTATGATGTTATAGAGAGTATGATTCAAATAGTAATATAATTAGGTTTATGAAGGAGAGGAAAAAAGCATGGAAGATAAAAAGATATCTGTACTTATTGCTGATGATAATAAGGAATTTTGCAGTATTTTAAACGATTATTTATTAAATCAAAGGAATATAATAGTAACTGGAATAGCAAAAGACGGTAGGGAAGCTTTAGACTTAATAATTGAAAAGAAACCAGATTTATTAATTCTAGATATAATAATGCCACATTTAGATGGATTAGGTGTTTTAGAAAGATTAAATACTATGAACTTAGAAAAGATGCCTAAAATTATAATATTATCTGCAGTAGGTCAAGATAAAATTACTCAACAAGCAATAACATTAGGAGCAGATTATTATACTGTTAAGCCATTTGATATGGAAGTGTTTACAAAAAGAATAAGAGAAATGTTTAATAACGAAACAGATAACCAAAGTATAAGAAGAACATCATCACAATCTATGATTTCTTATACTAGTGAATGCCAAGAAAATAAAGGAACTTTAGATTTAGAAACAGAAATAACAAATATTATACACGAAATTGGTGTACCAGCTCATATAAAAGGATACATGTATTTAAGAGAAGCAATAACAATGGTTGTTAATGATATAGAATTATTATCAGCTGTAACAAAGGAATTATATCCTTCAATAGCTAAGAAGTACAATACAACAGCTTCAAGAGTGGAAAGAGCAATAAGACATGCTATAGAAGTAGCGTGGGGCAGAGGTCAAATAGAAGCTATTAATAAGCTATTTGGATACACAATCCATAATGACAAAGGCAAGCCAACAAATTCAGAATTTATAGCAATTATTGCTGATAAATTAAGACTTAAGAATAAAGTGTCTTAATAAGAACTAATAGAGTCAAAGTTGAAAAAGCTATTAACAGTTTTTTATAGCAATTAATACTCTAAAATTATGAAATACTAAGACCTCCTATTAGTTAGATGTAACAATCTAACTAATAGGAGGTTATTTTTACCGGATTCTTTTATTCTCTTATAAGTAATGAAATCTGTTCTAATTTTGTATGGGAAAATTAGAACAGATTTGTATTTTTTATTAAATGAATAGTTATTTATAATTTTAAAGTTTATTAAACGTAATATCCTTACCTCTAGATACAACATTGTTTGTATTATCTAGTTTCTCTTCATATGATTTGATTTTAACTTTTGAAATATCGTTTGACTTTTGAATGAAATTTTCTTTTTTATTTTTTGACAACTCTAGATCATCTCCTTTTTTATATTATTAGTATCTAAATAAGAGTTATACTTATAATTTTCTCTATTATTAAGATGAACTAGGTAATTTTATTATAGTTAGTAATGATACAATGGAATTATATGAAAAATATTTCCAAGAAACCAACAATAAAACTTATGTGAAAATGTTAAAAGATATTCTTTTAAATAATAAAAAGTAATAAAATGTCGAAATTTATCAACAAATATCTTGGAAATATGTTATAATATTTATAGATATAAACCAAGGAGGAAAAAAATGATAAAAGAATGTAAAAAAGGCTATGATGTAAATATAAGAAAATTTGGCGTTCAAACAAATGTAATTTTACCATTTTCATTTGTTAATAGTGATGGCACAAGTTCTGTAAGATGCAAAACTGATAATTGTGAATTCATTAATGTATGCGAATATAAAGATTATATAAAAGATTAAGATAAGACCTTTTCTTTTTATTTGAAATAAAAATGTTTTTAAGTGTCTTTTAGTGTATATAGAGTGTTATATAGTATATTTAAATGTGATATGATGTTTGAATCGATTAAAACTAAAATAAAGTTAAAATATTAAGCTATTAAAGTGAAGTGAATTTAATAAATAGTATGTAAAAATTTAAGAAGATGAACCTAAGATAAGGAAACATCTTCTTTTTCGTTGCTATAAAATAGATATTTGGAATTAAAAATAACATTTTTCCATTACTTCAGGGTATACCAAAGAGTATAACTCAGTTGATAGATGTGGTGAAAGTACTCAAAAAATGCAACATATTGTTAAATGGTATAAATATAATAAAGAAAAATTGCACCCAATAGAATTAGTATCAGATATCTAAATTTTGTGTAATCTAATATTAGAGTTATTAATTATAAGGTGAAATATGGATTTAAATAATTTTAGTGGAATTGAAGAACTTTTGAATTATTTAGGGTATGAAAAAATCACTGAAGAAGATAGAGAGGATCATGAATCAACAGAATCCAATGAATCAAGTAGTGAAAATAATACAAACAATTGCACGTCTAAAATAGATCCAACATCAGGTGCTAATACAAACTGGTGTTCAAAGTTAAATTTAGATATACCAGGGGGATTTCAAGATATAAATCCAATATTATTTGTAACTTTAGGAGAAGTTATAGGAAATGTTATTTCTGGACAATTACCATACAATGTTGCTAATACTATATCTAATCTTATTATTCTTGTTGGTCAAATAATAGAAACTTATGGTACACAGCAGCAATATTATGAGATAGGACCTGGAAGATACTTTAATTATGCATATAAAAATGTTGAAAATCCTTTTTGCAATTTTGATACAAAGAAAGAAGAGGGTTTAAATAATGCTAATGATTTAATTAAAGATGAAAATTTTAAAAAAGGTAATTTAAATGAAGATAAAGGTTTAAGGCAAAAATATAATAACATAAATGATATATGTTTTAAATTAGAAAATTTAGAATGTGAATTTAATAGAATGGCAACTAAAATGTATGAATTAGAGAAAAGAATAAAAAAGATAGAAAATAGTAAATAGACTAACAGAGAAAATTATTTCTAGATTAATATAATATTAGAGCCCCATTTGGATAAATAAAACATATATTGTAATAATTTTTTATAATTTTAGATATAGGTGAGATATGGATAACAATAGTTTTTATGATTTAGATGAGATATTAAAGCATCTTGGCTATAAAAAATGTGAAAAGAATAATTCTGATGATAAATGCAAAGAAAAAGATGAAGAAAGAAAGTGTAAAATTGATCCAAGTGCTGGGGCAAGTACAAATGAGTGTCAAAATTTAAACTTAGATATGCCATGTGGATTTCAAGATTTAGACCCTATGTTAATGTTAGTTATTGGAGAATTGATAGCTAATGCAATATCTAGTAAATTACCATCTAGCTTATTAAATGCTTATGGAAACTGGCTACAATTAGTAGGACAAGTAATTGAAACATTTAATGCACAGCAACAGTATCAACAAGGTGGCCCGGGACGGTATTACAATCCAGAGTATAAGAATGTAGATAATCCATTTTGTTCAAATGAAGATGTGAAACTTGACAAAGAGTACAAGTACAAAAAAAGAAATAAAAAAGATAATTGTGATAAGATAAAAAAATTAAATTTTAGGGTAAATCAATTGGAAAAGGAAATAGAAGAATTAAAGAAAAACTTTAAATGAATACCTCTAATGAGTATTTTTCATTAGAGGTATTTTAGAGTTAAATTATTCTGTAGAATTTTTCTTTACATCGATAGCTTCTAATTGAATAAAAGCTTGAAGTCTAATAAAATTAGCATAAATTTTATTCAATATCATCAAAATAGTTCATATAGCTTTGATCATCATATATATTTTCAGCTTTATCTTTTCCAAGTTGAATTTTTTCTTCTATATATAATGCTTTATCTGTAAATAAATAATCAAGATCCATATCCTCACACCAAAGATACTTAGCATAGGTAATTAATTCATCTATAGGTATAGATGCACATCTTAGTATATTCTCATCTAAATTTTCTAATTTAATTTCTGCATTAAGATAACCGTGATGTATTCTTCCATCAAAGCTAGAATTACCTTTAATAATTAATTCATCAGATAATTCAATACCTCTAGTAGAAAATCTTATTATAGGTTTTTCACACCAAGAATAAGGATATGAAAGTAAATTAAATTCTTCAGGCTTTATGGCTACAAATTCAATATCATTTGTTTCTTCATTAGAATATGTATATATTGAAGCTGAAGTTCTATCCATAAGGTCTAAAAGATTTTCTTTTTCATCTCCTTTATTAAAACAAAACCAAGTTTCATAAAAATGTTCATTTGTAATGTAAATATTCAATATTTTCACCTCATTAAATATATTTATATAAATTAAAAATGTGTTAATTTTAAAAATTAAGCTTTACTTTAAAGTAATAATTTTTTATAAAATAAAGTCCACCTTATTTTAGTGTACATAAAATAATATTGACATGCAATATAGAAACCTTTACCATATGAGTATAAGGCTTCTAATTATACTTTTATAAAGTATAATTATTTAAATTCAACTTGTCAATTATTAAAAATAAAATCGTTTACAGTATGTAGGGAAATAATATAAGAGAGGGGATTTAATTATGAATTCAAAAAAATATGGTCAAGATGTATTTATTGAAAAAATAAATGAATTAAAGAATAAGGAAAGTTTCACTTTAGATGATGGGATTAAATCTATAAAAACTTTATACGATATGAAGGATGAATGTGAGTTACTTTCTATAAGAGATACAATAGATATTGTTATTCTTAAAATAGCAGAAAAAATATCTTTTAGTAAAATAGCAGTAAAGGTATTTAAATATAAAAAATTTAGAAGTAAATTGTCTGTAGATCAAAATAGAATAATCTGGTATGAAGGTGTTGAACGTGTAGGATCAGCAGATGGAATAAAGCAAGTTATTTTTAGAGAAGTAGATAATATGGAAGAAATTCTAATAGAAAAATTTAATGGAAGATCAATAAGAATTAATGAGAAAGCTTTTGTTTTAGGATGGGAATAAATTAAAACTTATATGACTTAAGATAGGAATTAATCCTATCTTAATATTTAAAAACAAACTGGTATCGTTACCAAAGCATAATTTTGTGAATTAAGGAGAGGATAATAATGACAATAGAATTTTTAATAATAATAGTATTTGCAATAATAGGAGGAGTAATGTATTTGAATTTAGAACAGGACAAAGCTAATGACGTAGAAAAAAATGAAGACAAAGTTTACATAGAAGATAAAAAAGTGACAAACAAAACTATGATGCAATATTTTGAATGGTATTATCCTAATGATGGTTCTCTTTGGAGTAAAGTAAAAGAAAATTCTAAAAAGTTAAGCAAAAAAGGGATTACTGCACTGTGGCTTCCGCCTGCTTATAAGGGGGTAGAAGGCATTAATGATGTTGGGTATGGAGCGTATGACTTATATGATTTAGGAGAATTTAATCAAAAAGGAACCATAAGGACTAAATATGGTACAAAGGAACAATATTTAGATGCTATAAATGAAGCACATGATAATAATATAGAAGTATATGGAGATACTGTATTTAATCATAAAGCAGGTGCAGATGAAAGTGAGATAGTAAAAGCTCAATTAGTAGATAGTAATAATAGAAATAATATTATAGGAGAAGAAAAAGAAATAAAGTCGTTTACTGTATTTAATTTTCTTGGTAGAAATAATAAGTACTCTTCTTATAAATGGAGTGCAAAAGATTTTGATGGGGTAGATTTTGATGATTTAACAAAACAAAATGGAATATTTAAATTTGTAGGGAAAGAATGGGAACAAGATGTAGATAATGAAAATGGAAACTTTGATTTTTTAATGTGTGCGGATTTGGATATAGATAGCAGAGATGTTGTAGAAGAACTTAAAACATGGGGAAATTGGTATGTAAATGAATGCAAGTTAGATGGTTTTAGATTAGATGCAATAAAACATATAAAATTTGATTTTTTTACAGAATGGTTAAATGATATTAGGAATAAGAAAGGTGACAATGTATTTGCTGTTGGTGAATATTGGTCTGGAGATATAAACAAATTAAAATACTATATTAGTAAATCACAAAATGTTATGTCGTTATTTGATGTTCCTCTTCATTATAAATTTTATGAAGCAAGCAATTTAGAAGAAAACTTTGATATGAGAACATTAATTAAAAATACCTTATTAGAACATGATGAAAAAATTTCAGTTACTTTTGTTGATAATCACGATACTGAACCTGGTCAGGCGCTTGAATCTTGGGTGAAACCGTGGTTTAAATTAATAGCATACACATTTATATTAACAAGGCAAGAAGGATATCCTTGTGTATTTTATGGAGATTATTATGGAATTCCTGAAAAGGGGTTTGATGGTTTTAAGAGTCAGCTGGATGTGATTTTAAATGTAAGAAAAAAATATGCTTACGGTGATCAATGTGATTATTTTGATGATAAAAATATAATTGGGTGGACTAGACAAGGCGATTTGGTGCATGACAATTCAGGTGTTGCGGTATTAATAAGTAATGGAAATGAAGGTAGTAAAAAGATGTTTATGGAGACTAAAAATATAAATACTGTTTTTATAGATATAACAGGAAATGTACAAGAAGAAATACTAATAGACAATGAAGGAAATGGGACTTTTAAAGTAAATAATAAATCATATTCAATATGGGTTAAAAAATAATAAAAAAATTTTAGATGACTTAATAAGGGTCATCTATTTTTTATGTAATTAAAAAGTTTATAAAGCAAGCATTCATCACGTTTTAGTGGATTTTATAAAAGGAATTCTAGTATTTTAATTAACATATATTTTGTTAAGTACTATGAATAATATGGAAAAATTAAACATAGTATAAAGTAGAGTAACTTAAGGAGGAATAAGTGGTGAATTATATGGTGAATAAGCTTGGTCAAACCTTTAAAGATAAAAAAGTATATTTTTTCATGGTATTAATAATGTTTTGCATCGGAATATCTTTTGGACTTTATGTAGTAAAGTACATGAGCGAATCCAACAGAAATGATTTGTTAAGTTATTTTTCAAGTTTTACATCTTCGATAGGGGACACGCCTATTAATTATGAAAATTTGTTAATTAATGTTATAAAAAAGAATATGTTGCTAATTATACCTATATTCATGTTTGGTTTTACTTTTTTTGGAATGCCGTTCATATTAGTTTTAGATATGTTTAAAGGATTTACGTTAGGATATACATTTTCGTTTATACTAACAACTTTTCAGGGCAAAGGTATTGGACTAGCATTAGTATCTGTAATTCCTCAAAATTTAATTTATATTCCTTGTTTTATAGCATTAAGTGTTATAGCATTAGCTATGTCAACTCAAAAATTTAAAAGTAAGTTTTTTAAAAGAGCGAATTTAAATGATCCATTTTTTAATTCTTTAGGAAATAAACTGATTATAATCTTAGGATTTTTTATATTTGCAGCTATTATAGAAACTTATGTGTCACCTAATTTTATAAAATTTGTGGTTACTAAATTTTATTAGTTTTATAATTAAAAAACATATATAGAAAATTATAAACTTAAGATATAAATCTTAATTAAAGAGGAAAAATGATAATTTTGTCGAATATTAATTCATAATCAATGGTATAGGAGAGAATAATGGTAGATAGTATAAATAACTATAAAGAATATTTATTTGATAGTGGAAAAAGTGAAAATACTATATATGCTTATGTAACGGATGTGACATTATATCTTAAGTTTTTGGATAAGAAAGGTATAGATGTATATAAGAGTGATAAATTAACAGTTATGGCATATATTCAATATTTATTAGAGTCAGGAAAATCCGAAAGATCTATAAATAGAATAGTTATAAGTCTTAGGAGTTTTTACTCTTATTTAAAAAGTCAGTCATTAATAAATGAGGTACCAAAGATAGAGTATAAAAGTTCTAAAAATAATAGAAAGTTACCGCAAATTTTAACAGTAGATGAAGTAGATAAAATAATTAGAACAGTAGAGAAAGATTGTCCAAAAGGAATTAGAGATAACGCATTGCTAGAGCTTATGTATGCTACTGGAATGAAAGTATCTGAACTAATATCTTTAAATGTAGATGATATTAACTTGGAATTACACTTTGTAAGATGTACCGATAGTAGAAATTTTGAAAGATTAATACCTATAGGTAGAAGTGCTTGTAAAGCATTAAATGAATATCTTAGCATAAGATATAAAATAGCCGAATGTGGAGTTCCTAACTTATTTGTTAATCTAAATGGAAATAAATTAACAAGACAAGGGATTTGGAGAATAGTAAAAGAGTATTCTAAAAAAGCGCAGATAGACAAAGATGTAAATTTAAATACATTTAGACATTCATTTGCGGTACATTTACTTCAAAATGGTGCAAATGTAAGAGCTGTACAAAAGTTACTTGGAAATCAAGTATTAACATATATGGACACTTATTATGAAATAATAAATAATGATAAAATTAATTTTATATATATGAATACACATCCAAGAGCTTGATTTCATGCGGGTTTAGAGATTGTTGATAAAAATGGAAAAGGTGAAAATATAATAAACTTCCACCATTCTTCCACCCAAAATTTAATTGGGTGGAAGTTTTACTTCTTGATTTAATATATTTTCTAAAATATTTACAGTACTATTTTGCATTTTTGCAGTTACATGAGTATGCCTTAAGGAGTGGAAATTAAATTTTATTTGTAGTTCCATGTTAATAATTCTTGAAAGATATCTTAAAGAAGTCATGGTCACAAAAGAACCATTTTCTTTAGTACATACAAAGTTATTACCTTTTTTTACTCCACCTTCCATTGTATTCATCTCCTTTGTTAGTCTATATTGATTGCAGATTTATTAAATAATTAAGTTAATTGAGTTATGCTAAATATATTCAATAAAATAATTATTTGAAGTACTAAATAACACAAGAATTATAGGGAATTTCTCTTTGCATGAAATTACTCCTAATAGTTTTATATTTAGGTTCGTCTAATATGATTGAATAAATCTTATATAGGATAATTTCTTCAGTAACATTGAAGTATTCAGCCATTTCTGGAATTGATGATATACAACGATTCAGAGCTTGTACAAAATCATCATCTTTTATTAAAAAATTAGCAGCCCATAATCTAGCTTTTAATTCTTTTTTATTTTTAATAAGTTTATGAGAATAAGACCGTGACTCTTCGGTTAGGTTACCAAAGGTAGTAAAATGATGTCCCAGTTCCTCGCTCAGCGTAGATAAATATCTTTTACTATTATTACTATAGATTTATTTATAGTTATAGTAGGAGGGACTCCTAGTATTTTAAAATAGATTCTATCTAGATTGGATGAGGTTAAATTTATTTCTTCAACAACTATATTTTCTTTTTCAATAATGTTAAAAATATTAAATAGTTTTTTCATTTGTCTATCACCACCATATAAATTATGGTATGATTATAACACAAAATAGGAACGTGTGTTCTTATTTTTACGCAAAAAATAGGTGCTCTTTATGAACACCTGAGTTGTATGCTTATTTATATTTATTATCTTGTTTCTTTAAAATTAAAATATATTCTTTTGACATGGAGTTTACAGAAGTATTATCTTTTAATTTTGAAACTTTAGTTGGAAGACGTTTTTTTATTATATTTCTATTAAACTCATACACCAAAGTTACGCCATAACGCATAGAAAATTCTTTAATTATTTTATTAAATTCTATAATATTATTAGCAACACGTCTATTTCCTACTGTGAGAACCATATATCCATTAATATTTAATATTCGTATTAATTCCTTAAAACATATTCTGAAATCTAAAATAAATGAAGCCACTTTTCGAGCTTTCATTTTCTCATTTTTAAAAATTAAATAATTATATATATAATTCAAAGTTTCGCTTTCATTTAATATGTTACTTTCTTTAATATATTCATAAGAGTAATTTTTACCTCCTAAGCTTAAACTGTCAATTTTACTATCTATAGATATTAGATTTTCTTCAATTTCAGTATTCAAGTCATTAATATCTATCCAACGTAATGGTAGAATTGAAAATTGCCCATAAGTCACAGTAGTAGGATTATCTCCATATGGAGGAGACGTAATTATTAATTCTATGGAATTATCTCTAAATTTTTCCTTCAATATGTTAATCGAATTTCCTAAATATATATTTTTCTCTTTATTATAATTATAAGTATTAAAATCATGTTTATAAAGTAAGTTTTTATTTATTTTAATATATTCTTGGATACGATTTATATTAGTTAATACTAATTTTTTATAAGATTGTATTACGTCAAATTTAAAATTTTCTATATCATCTTTAGATTTAATATGCAATTTGAAGGTAGAATTTCTAGAGTTATTACATAATCTACTAATTTCTGCAAGGCAAATCCAAAAGAATGTTCTTAGTTCTATATTAGAAATTTTTTTTATACAATAGTTAATTTTACTTAAATCATAAATGATTTCCTTTTTATACCATTTGTCAATGTTTTTGAATGAAATAATAGGATAAGAATTTATTGTATCAATATCTTTTAACAATATTTCAAAAGATGTATTTAATTCATTTATTACTGGAACATTAATTTTAAATTTGCTTATTAAATATGATAATGGATTTATATCTATTCCATATATATTTAAATTGTTTATCATACCTTCAACTAGCATAGTTCCAGATCCCATAAATGGATCAAGTAAAGAATCAATATTAGGATTATACTTTAATATTATCTCTAATATTTTTGATTGCATTGATGGAACCATAGTTGCTGGATAAGTAAATATTCCATGAATATGATCTTTTTTTGATTCTTTAAAATCCCAGTATTCAGAATTATTTTTTATAAGCTCTTCGAATTTACTAATTAATATACTATCACATTTACTCACTATAATACCTCCAATAATATAATATATCATACTTTTAATTTTGTCCAGGATAAATAGATATGTTCTCTATATTATGGTAAAATATCTATAAAAAGGAGGAGATGTTATTGAATAGTGTTAATGTCAATTTGAATAATCAAAAAATTGAAGAAATATTAGGACTAGTTGCAAGTCCATCAATTGTATTATCTGAATTAGTAAAAAATGGATTTGATTCAAATGCTACTAAAGTTATTATAGATATTAATACAAATAATAATGAAATAATTATTAAAGATGATGGAGATGGATTACTAAAAGAGGAAATTGAGGAGCTGGGGAATATCGGAAGCTCAATGAAAAAAGAAAATAATAATATCAAAAGAAAAGATGGGAAATATTTAGCTGGAAGTAAGGGGTTAGGATTATTATCATCATTTACATTATCTAATTATATAGAAATTAGTACTACAAATGAAGACGAGTCTTATTTAGTAAAATGGAAGAAGTCACAGGGAGAATTTACTTATGAAAAAATAGAAAAATTAAATGAAAAGGGAACTAAACTCATTATGAAAAATATTTCAGATGGAGACATAGTACTTTTAACTGATGAAGAAGAATATAAGAAATTAAGACATATGACAATAGATCATTTTAAAAATAATACTAGTAATTTAATAGTACATTTTTTAATAGATAATAAGGAAGTAAGTAACTTTGAATGTTGTGATTATAGAGATATAGATAACGCATTTATTTATAAAATTAGTTTTAAATATAATTCTAAGAACAATACGTTAGAATATAAATATGGTAGAGCTAAAATAAACTTAATTAGTGAGAAAACAAAAATATACAATAATCCTACAGATAGGCTATATAAAGGTATTCATATTAATTTAAAAAATAATATTAATATGAATGATATTATAAAAAAATCATACAATATTAATAATGTTCAAGTTAAGAAAAATTATGAATTTAAATATCTATCAACTGATTTAGAAGATTTTGATGGTGAATTCTGGGTTACTCATAATTCAAAACCAAAAGACTCTAAGAAACTTGTGGATAAATTTGGATATGGAGTTAAGGTTTTTGTAAATGGGTATGCCATGTACTCGTATTTAGATAATGAAAAAGATTGGTTGAGCTTTAGTCAGTTAAGCCAACTTAAAAAGTCTACAACATTAAAATTACATAATGTATTTGGTTACATAAATTTTGAAGATTTTAATGAAAAAACATCAAACTTGAAAATTGCTAATGAAAGAGCAAACTTTATAGAACAAGCTCCATATAAAAAGTTTTTAGAAATAATGAATCAAATTGTAGTAAAAATAGCATTTGAAGTTGACGTTGCATATAGAAATAACAATATAGACAAAAGTAACTACTATGAAGAAATAGTTGAAGAGCTAAAAGAAAATAAAGAATCAGAAGATAATAAAAAGAAAAAGGAAAATAAAAAAATAGGGGATAAAAAAGAATTAGAATATACAAGTAAAAGAAAAAAATTAGAAGATAATAAAGGTAGAGGGGAAATTAAAGAAATAGAGGATAAAAAAGGATTAGAAGATACAAAAAGAAGCAAAGAACCAGAAGAGAGTAAAGAAATAAAGGAAAAAATAAAAGTAGAAGATGATAACAATAATAATTTTATGGAAATGGAGAAAAAACCTAAAAAATCATTTTTTAATACATCGAAAGTACTTAAATTAGAAATACCTATAAATTTAGAATATAATGAAATTATTTCTGCATTAAGCTCACTAAAATATGATAAATATTATTGCTTATATGTAATATCTTTTAGAGCTATACTTGAAGATTTAGCTAAAAGATATTTAAATTTTCGAGCAATACCAATCAATGGTGATTTGGGAAAAAATATAAAGAATATGGCCGAAGATATGTTGAATATTTGCAGAGATAATACTAAAATATCTAAAAGTAATAAAGAATATATAGAAAATATGCTTGGTGGATTTAATGCATTTAAGGGTTTTTTAGAATCTATTCAAAATGAATTTCATTGTGGTGGAAAGCCTGGCCATAAAGCTAATAAATTAAATTCACTTGTACATAATCCAAGATTTATTAGTATAGATGAAGCTGAAGAAATTGCTAATGATACTATTTTACCATTGCTTCTTATTAGTCAAGAAATTAAAAATAGAATAATAAAGTAAAAAGGTGTTCTTTGTGAACACCTGAACTGCCCCCTGTCAAGTAGACAGGGTAAATAATAAAAAATTATGCTACTAAAGTATGACTTCGATATTCTATTGGAGTCATACTTTTTAATTTTTTCTGTAATTTTTTTGTATTATAAAAATCTATATATTCATCAATAGCTTGTCAAGTTCTCCATATGTATCGAATTTTCTTAGGTAATACATTTACTTTGTAGTCTTAAGATTTTTTTATAACACAAATTCACTTATTACTTGTCCTATTTTAACTATATTAGAATTCCCTTTAAAGTCGAATTTTACCTTTCCTAATCCACTAAAATACATTTCTAATTCACTATCTAAATCAAATGTTCCTGCAGTCTCAATAGAATATGCTTGTACCTTTGAATATGGTAGAGAAGTATAATCTTTTTTTGCACCAGTAATACCTTGTACATTAACAGCAATAACTCGTTTAGATGTAAATACTACATAATCACGAATAGCTTTATAAGAACTTACTATAATTTCATTAGATATAAGCAGTGGTTCAATTTGCTTACTTATATCATCATTTGAAATTTGCTTCAGCTTAAATAAAGCTCCATTCTTGAAATCAATCATTATTTTTTCCTCCTTAAAATAAATACAATATTTTTAATTATAGCATAATTATCCCTAATTGGAGTAATTTATTTGCCTATTGTTTTTTATATTAAAAAGGCAGAACATATTTCTGTCATCCACTACTTGTAAAACAAATTATAATTATAACGCAATTAATAAATGTGATAAATACTATTGTTACATTAAAAACTGATACCTAAATTGGTGTCAGTTTTTATTTTTCATTGAGTTTGTTTAGACTAGATATAAATAAAAATAAACTAAAAATTTTGTCACATAATAAGGAGTTTTATAGTTTTATAATAATATTATTTATTATTTTGGTAACACTAATTTTGAAGGGAGGAAGATTGATGAAAAATAATATAAAAAGAATAATATCTTTTACATTGGTTTTTGTTTTGACTGTTATATTAATACCAATAGGAGCTGTAAATGCATCTATGCTAGAGGATGAAGTTAAAGCTGAGGGGATGAATGTAGAAGCAAAATCAGCATTATTAATTGAACCAACAACAGGAAAAGTAGTGTATGAAAAAAATCCAGATGAAAAGTTTGCACCAGCATCTGTAACCAAAATCATGACAATGCTTCTTACCATGGAAGCAATAGATAATGGTAAAATTAAATTAGATGATAAAGTAACTTGTAGTGAAAATGCAAAAAAAATGGGTGGAAGTACAATGTTACTAGATACAGGTGAAATAAGAAGTGTTGAGGAATTATTAAAGGGTGTAGCTATAGCGTCTGGAAATGATGCAGCAGTTGCTTTAGCCGAATATTTAGGTGGAACAGAATCAGACTTCGTTGTATTAATGAATAAAAGAGCTCAAGAGCTAGGAATGACAAATACAGTATTCAAAAATTGTAATGGACTTCCTGCAGATGGACATTTATCAACAGCACGTGATATTTCGTTAATGTCTATTGAGTTATTAAAACATCCAACTGTATTAAAATACACAGGAACTTATATGGATTCTATTTCAGAAGGAAGAAAGTCACCAATTGAACTAGTAAATCATAATAAATTAGTTAGATTCTTTGAAGGTTGTGATGGATTAAAAACAGGTTTTACAAATGAAGCAAAATATTGTATTTCTGCAACAGCAACTAGAAATGGAGTAAGAATGCTTACTGTTATTATGGGGGCACCAACTTATAAAATAAGAAATAGAGATGCAGGAATATTATTAAATCATGGATTTTCAAAATATGAAGGTAAAAAAATAGTAGCAAAAGATGAAGATGTAGAAAAAATTCTTATGGATAAACAAACAGATAGATTTTTTATGGCAAAAGCAAAAGAAGATTTAACAGCAGTATTACCTAAAGGAAACAATGGTGAAATTTCTAAGAAAATAGTTATTGAAGAATTAAAACCTGAATATAAAATGGGTGATATAGTAGGAAAATGTGAAGTTTATCTAGGTGAAGAAAAAGTAGGAGAAGTATATATATATTCTGATAGAGATATAAAGAAAGGAAATCTATTTGATAATATAAAATATAATATAAAAAACTTATTTGAAAAAGGAGTATAGAAGAAACTTTTAAGAGAACAATTTTAAATAGCACTCATAAAAAGATAGATTGTTAAGGGAAGTTATTTTGACTTCCCTTAATTAAGTTTTCTATTTATTTTAAGAATTAATATATATTCTTATAAAGGTAATAAGCTTGTTTAAAATATATTTAATTGATATTATTTAAATAAGATAGTAAAATACTAATATCCATGCTAAAAAGGTGAGTGAATATATGGATTTTCCAAGTATTAAGATAAAAGATTTTGAAGGCCCATTTGATTTATTACTTCATTTAATTAAAAAGAATCAAATGGATATTTATAATGTAGAAATATCAAAAATAACAAATCAATACTTAAAATATATTGATGATATGAAGGTTATGGATTTAGAAATAACATCAGAATTTATAGTCGTTGCAGCTACATTAATAGAAATAAAATCTAAACATTTATTGCCTAAAATTAAGAAAGATGAAGATGAGGACGAAGAAGATCAAGAAAAAGATCTTATTGAAAAACTTATTTTATATAAGAAAATAAAGAAGGCAGCTGAATTTTTTAAAGAAAGATATATTAATTCAGGTGAATTGTATACTAAAAAGCCAGAAATAATAGAAGAAATAAATTCACCTCATAATAATGAAGATATATTTAAAAATTTAACTCTTTTGGAATTATATAATATGTATAACAACCTTTTAGAAATATATAATAATAAACAAAATAAAGCTAATGTAATTCAAAAAAGAATATATGTTGATAAATATAAAATTGAGGACAAGCTTGAGTATCTTTTAGGGCTTATAGAAAATAATAAAGTTAGTAAATTTTCAGAAATTATTAATAAATGTGAATGTAAATTAGAATGTATTGTTAGTTTTTTAGCTTTACTTGAAATGGTAAAGCTAAGAAAGATAAGAGTATATCAAAGTGATAATTTTAATAATATATTAATTGAAAGGAGAGAAGATGATGGGGAAGAGTGATAGACTACAAATTCAATTTTTAGAAGAATTTCAAAAAAAATCTTTAAAATCAGGAATTGAAGCATTGCTTTTTGCAAGTGGTGAGCCATTGACAGCTAAGGATTTATCAATTTATCTTGAAGAAGAACTTAAAATTGTTGAAAATACTATACAAGAAATGATAGAAGAGTATGATATGCAAGAACGAGGAATAAAGCTTATTTCTATTAAGGGATCTTATCAATTAGTTACAAAACCAGAAAATAGCAACTTTATACAAAAGTTATTAAAGAAAAGTAAGCGCCAATCATTATCACAAGCTTCTTTAGAAAGTTTATCAATAATAGCATATCAACAACCTATAACTAGAATAGATATTGATGAAATAAGAGGAGTAAAATCTGAAAGTGCCCTTCAAAGATTGTTAGAAAGAGATCTTATTAAAGAGGTAGGACGATTAGAAGTACCAGGAAGGCCAATATTATATGGCACAACTGAAGAATTTTTAAGACAATTTGGGATTAAAGATTTAAATCAACTTCCATCACTAGATTTTTTTGAAGAGGATAAATCTTATGATTTAGAAACAGAATTTTAGTAGTACATAATTTATTTAAAATTAACTTAATATTATAACCTAAGATCTAAAGTATGAATTTAAAATTGAAAAAATAATGATTAATTTAATTTTTTATATAAAATAAAATTAACATTAAAAATAGGTGTATTAAAGTATTTATTAATACACCCATTTAAATTAATGTGTATGAAATTAAAAAAATTAGGAGTTATTTTTAATCGTCTGTAGTATCACTAGAAGATGTATTTAAATTTTCAGTGATATCAAGATCGATATTAGTATTATTACCATGTTTAGCACTTTTATTCTTATTTTTCATTTCTTTTATTAAATCTTTTGCCATATCTATGACCTGGGGGACTGAATCAACAATTCTATCATAAGTAGAATCTTGATCAACTGGAATCATTCTTATACCATCGTCTTTAACCACTAAAAATGCGACTGGTTTAACAGAAACACCAGCACCTGATCCACCACCAAAAGGAAAATTTGATTCACCATTAAAGTTTTTATCTAATGTAGAGTATTCAGCTCCTCCGGAGGCAAAACCAAAACTTAATTTTGAAACAGGAATGATATAAGTACCATCTCGTGTTTCAACGGCATCGCCTATTACTGTATTTACATCGATCATACTTCTGAGATTTTCCATTGTGCTTCTCATCAATTTTTCAACAGGTTGTTCATTTGTCATAATTATTCCCTATATAGGGGTCCACCTCCTCAGAATAAAGTACTGATTTAAATATAATAATCAGTACATATATAATTTTTACAATAGAAATGAATATTATACTTGAAATTTCAAATTTTACTAAAAATTTATCTTCAAATATTGGATTTATATTAAATTTAAACTTATTTATTTTGTAAGGGATACTTAAAACAAAATAAAATATAGGTGTAAATTGAGATAATAGTCCATAAGTTATTGCAGTATGCGCAGAATCATTAAGACTATAATCCAAATTACCTTTTAAATTAATTTTGGGCTTAAATTTTGAATTATATAATTTTTGTATTAAATATTTTTTATGTATAATATCAAAAATATTTAAAGAATCTTTCTTTTTTTTGTGTGATTTTGATTTTGTATTTGAGCTTTGTTTTTTCTTTTTAATTTTTTCTTTTGATATTATAGTAAATTTATATAACTTTATATAATAATTATCAAATGAATAGTAAATACTAATTTTTAATGGAATAGGTGCAAGGATAATTATCATTAATATGAGTAAAAACAATTTCATAAATATATCTCCAATTTCTAAAGGTATTGTAATTATTGACATATTATCCAAAAATAAAACTGATTTTTTTTGAAATATAGGTTTAAAATTAAAATTTCAAGGAAAAATAGAAGTAAGTAGTAATTAAGAAGGTGAGTATTATGAGAAAAACTATTAAAAATAATATAGTAATAATAATATTACTAAGTATTATGCTTTTTCAAATTTTCTCAAAAACTGTTTTAGCAGATAGCAAATTAAAAGATAATTTTAGGGTAAATGCAAGATGTGCAATAGCACTTGATAGAGAATCTAAGGAAGTACTTTTTGAACAAAATGCGTATGAAATAGTACCGATGGCAAGTACAACAAAGATAATTACAGCAATAATTGCCATTGAACAAGGTGATTTAGATAAAAAAGTAGTTATAAGTAAGAATGCTGCTTCAATAAGAGGGTCAAAAGTTGGGTACAAAGCAGGAGAAGAAATAAGTTTGAAGGAACTTGCATTTGGTTTAATGTTTAAATCAGGAAATGATGCAGCAATAGCGATAGCTGAATCATTAGGAGGTTCTGTGGAAGGATTTGCACAAATAATGAATCACTATGCTACAGGAATTGGAATATTAGATTCACATTTTGAGTCTCCTCATGGATTAGATAGCAATTCACATTACTCTTCAGCATATGATTTAGCTATTTTAACTGCAAAAGGTATGGAATATGACTTATTTAGAGAGATAGTTGGTTCAAAACAAATTAGTAAAGAAAAATATAATTTTACAAGAGACTATAATAATATAAATAAAATACTTTGGCTTATTCCAGAAGCAAATGGTGTAAAAACAGGTTATACTGGTGGAGCAGGTAAATGCTTAGTTTCATCTGTAAATCATCAAGGTAAAGATATAATTATAGTTGTATTGAATTGTCCTGATAGATGGGCACAAACACAAAAAATATATAATCATATTTTAGAAACGGTGGCATTCGAAAATCATAATATTAAGGAATTAGTTTATAAAAATTAAATATTAAAGCAAAAATAGTCTGTTTAATTTAAGTTTTTTTAATTAAACAGACTATTATTGTCAGCTATTAACTTTTAACATAATCTTTGCCCAAATATATTATCTAAATTAACCTTTTTAACACGTTCATTTATTTCATCAATATTAGTTGTATACAGACCTAATTCTTGCATTCTCTTAAAATATCCTGCTCCTGCAAAAGTATATCTATTCTTTCTTCCTTCCCTTGTATTAGCTTTTTCATTTGCAAAACTTATAATATCACCTACTGCAATAGAAGAAGGTAATATTAGAAGAGGCATACCCATAATAAGCCTAACTGCATTATGCCCAGATAATGTTCCAGTACATATAGCTTCTGTATGGCCAACAAAAAGACCACTCTTTTCTCCAGCACAGAATAAATTGTCTACTCCTACAACTTTTAAATCATTTGTTCTAGGTGCTACTGATAAATATCTAATTGAATTTCCCTTACTACCTGCATATGGATCAACATATTTAGCATATTCTAATCCCTTTATTTTTCTCAATTTTTCTAGTGGATAATAGGTAGTCATAAGTTTGGCATGACCTGTATCAAGAAGAACTACATTCTCAGCAAATTCTTTTAACGCATATTGTTGACAAACTTTAGTGCTAAGCTTTCCATAATTAACGTCTTCTTTAGGAATTTGTAATACTACGACACCGTCCTTATCTAATTTATTTTTAATATCTTCAGATAAACTTTCTTTCGCTAATTTACAAGAGCCTGAGAATGCACCTAGCACATCATCATCTCTTTCTCCTTGAATATCAGCAACTCCACATCTTTCACTAATACTAATTCTAGGACCAAATGCTGGGCATCTTAAAATGCACATTGAACAACCATTTCCGTAACGCAAACAATTTCCCATAGGTCCTGTTGTTCCTGTTGTCTCTATAAATACATCACCTTTAATATAGGTTCCATCACTTAAATAAACACCATGAATTTTATTTCCATCAAATTTAACATCGTTAACTCTACTTTCTATTAATATTTCTATTCCTAATGAAATTAAATATTTTCTTACTTCTCCTTCTATAAGATTTACATTATATAAAGTAGCATGTTTATGGCCTGGAAAATCTATATTTCTATGAGTTGATACCCTATCAGTAATTTTTATTAAATCTCCGCCACCTAAAGCAATAAGTTCTTCAGATGCAGTATATCTTCCGTTGTTTCTCATTATTCCACCAACGTTACCTAAGCCGAGTAGAAGATCTGTTTTCTCTATTATAACAACATCAGCTCCTGCTTTTTTACTACTGATTGCTGCAGCACATCCAGACCAACCTCCTCCAATAATAACAACCTTCATATAAATCTTCTCCCTTCAAATATACTTCTTGGATCAGCTTGCTCCTTACAAAATCTTCTTACTCTATGACCAGAGAATCTTGCTGTACATGCTCCACAAATTCCTTCACCACAGCACATTTTAAAATTATTACAACAAGACAATAAAACATCTTTTCTATCTAATTTATCTAAATATTCAATAACCTCGTAGGTAAAAATGTCAGCTCCAGCGATATGAATATAATTAACCCCATCTTTTAAGGCTTCTTTTATGATAACCTTACAATGATCAGAAAGTTTTCCTTTATCAAGTAATTCATTCTCACTTGCCTCTACAGAATATTTTAATAATAATTCATTAGAAAAATCATCTGTAAATGGTGTTTTATCTATAACAACTTTCACCTCATTATCTTGAGAAAGTAATTTTCTTATAACTGGCATCATTGGAGCTACACCTATACCTCGTGCTAGTACTAATGATTTACCTCCTTTTTGAGAAGTTATATTTTTAATACCAAAAATTCCATTCCAATAAGGGCCTCTAATAATTATGTTTTCTTCTGCTTTCAAATTTAAAATGCTTTTAGTTTTTATTCCTCTAACTTCTATTAATATTGTTATAATGTTTGTTTCTATATCAGATTCCATAATGGAAATAGGTACATCAAAATATTTATTTTCATTTTGACTTACAAATATATAACTTCCTGGCTTAACTAAATCTAATGCTAATTTATGTGGCGCTTCAAATTTAATCATTACAACTTCATCATTAAAATTGGTTATATCTTTAATTAGACAGCTGTAACTTTTTCGTCCCTCTTTTGCCTTATTACCATTATTAAATAATTCTTGATATATACAAACTCCTTTCCAATTTAAACAATCACAAAAACATTCCCCTTGTAGCTGAGAACATATTAAACATTCACCAGTTTCTGCTAACTTGCAAGGGCAATATTCAGTACCAGCATCTATGCAATCTCTTGGTTCTTTTACCATCGTCTCTCCTTTAGATAAAATTACTCCTCTTAATAATTTATAATTTTAACTTTAATTTGACACAAATAAATTGTGACAAAATTTTTACTTACTAATTATAATGAGTTATGCTCCAAACATTTCAAAGTATAATTAAATGTTTATATACTTCTAACTAGGTATTATTAAAGAATTGATTGTATTTGAAAAGAAAATTATTGTTAGTTGATAGTTAATATCAAAACATTTATAATTAAAAATATATTTAATAAAAATGCCCAACAAGTGGCTTATAATTACTTATAAGGAGAGAGAAAAATTATGTTAGTAGTTATTTCTCCAGCTAAAACGCTGGATTTTAATAAGACAAATGAAACTTTACCAATGACAAGTCCAAAATTTTTAAAAGAAGCTAGAACCTTAGTAGACGAATTAAAAAAATATGATTCTTATTCATTAGGGAATCTAATGAAAACAAGTGATAAATTATCATTATTAAATAAAGATAGATTCGAAGTTTGGAATGAATCTTTTGATAATGCAAGACAATGTTTGATAGCTTTTAAAGGGGAAGTTTTTAGAGGAATAGATGTTGGAAGTTTTAATATTGAAGACTTATTTTATACTAATGAGCATTTAAGGATTTTATCTGGTTTATATGGTGTTTTAAGTCCATTCGATGGAGTAAATCCCTATAGATTAGAAATGGGAACAAAACTTTCTTTTGATAATTATAAAAACTTATATGATTATTGGGAGGATAAATTAAAACATAAAATAATAGAAGATATAAAATCTACTGGTAATAATATATTAGTAAATCTAGCGTCTTACGAATACTTTAAATCTATAGAAGGAATAGATATATTAGATACATCAGTAAATATTGTGACTCCTATATTTAAAGAGTATAGAAATGGTGAATATAAAATAATAACTATGAAAGCTAAAAAAGCTCGTGGACTTATGACTTCATTTATAATGAAAAATAAAATTAATAATATAAATGATTTAAAGAAATTTGATTTAGAAGGATATTTATATAATGAACAACTTTCAAATAATAATGACTTAGTTTTTACTTTAGAAAATTAATTTTTAGGGATTTATAAGTTTTTAGAGTATGCTTTTTGAGATACTGAAGGGGATAAGAATGGTTATGATTATGTTAATTTATAAAAAATATTAAATTTAAAATAAAGCTTGCAATTAAATTAAAAATCTGTTATCATAAATATATTGTTAAAAAAGATTTTTTATAGATATGTAGATTTCTCCTTTTAGAGAATTATATAAATCAATATTAGTCTTTAAAATTAAGGAGGAATTTAATATGGAAGATAAAATATTAGTATGTAAAGATTGTGGAGAAGAATTCGTATTTTCAGTAGGAGAACAAGAATTCTACAAAGAAAAAGGATTCGATAATGAACCTGTAAGATGTGCAGCTTGTAGAAGAGCTAAGAAAGCACAAAATAATAGAAGATAATTTATGATTTAAAAGGTTATAAGATTTTCTTATAACCTTTTTTTTATGTAGCAATTTAAGAAAAGGTGAATAAAGTGATTAAAGAATTATAGCTATTTTATAGTAAGTTATAAAATAGAGGGTTCTTAGTAGTTGATCCCTAAAAGCTACTTGCCAATAATTATATAAGTTAAAAGAAAAAGTAACTAAGAAGCTATAAAAATGTTTTAATTTTTATAGCTTCTTAGTTTTACAAAAAAATATTGAATTCTCTCTTAAAATGTGCTTATTATTAGTTAATATTTAAATTATGGTATAATTACTATAAATAAGCAAAAATAGTATACTTAAAAATAGTAATGAAAGAGGGGATATATGTATATTGATTTATTGGAAAGAAAGTATCTAATATTGAGATGCTTTCTTTTCTATAATGCATTATTTTACCATAGTATAATTTATTGATATTATCACCGTAATTATATATAATGAGATAATTAATTCAGTGCTTAATAAAGCTGAGATTATACACAAGTTATAAATTACAGAAAACTTTATATTTCAAGCACTTTAGTTCGGAGAGATGTTTATGTTAAGTAAAGAATTAGCACAGAATATAGTAAATAAAGTTATGGGAGTTATTCCTTATAATGTGAATATAATGAATGAAAAAGGTGTTATTATTGGTAGTGGTGATGTATCTAGAATAGGAAGTTTGCATGAGGGTGCTTTAGAAGCTTTAAAAAATAAAAAAGCAGTTGAGGTTTTTAAAGATTATGAATATACAAAAGCAGGAGTTAATATACCAATACTTTTTAGAAATAAAATTATGGGAGTAATAGGTATAACTGGATCACCTAAAATAGTTAGTCCATTTGGAAGAATAGTAAGCGTAACAGCTGAATTATTAATATCTCAGGAATATACTTTAAATCAGCATATAATAAAGCAAAAGTTAACTGAAGAATTTATTTATGAATGGCTAAATATCAATGAAGAGTATACTGAGGAATTCATTCAAAGAGGAATGTCATTAGAAATAGATATTAGAATAAAAAGATTTGTTATAGTAGTTCAATACGATAAATCTAAATTAAAGGAAGTTAATAAATTTATAGATAAGAATTTAAAAGAAAATGAATATAGTATAAATATATCTTCAAATAAAATAGCTTTGTTATTAAAAAGTGAAAGAATAACTAGCAATAAAATAATAAAATTTCAGGATAAAATACAGGAATTATCAATAAAGATTGGAATCGGAAGAGTTCATAGTATCATAATAAATTCATTAATTGATAGTGTAAATGCTCTTAATATTGGAAATAAATTATATGAAGATAAGAATATATATCTTTACGATGCAGTTAAGTTTTTTCATAAAATGAGTTTGCTTATAAATAAGGACTATGAAAAGGAAGTTGTAGGTAATATATTACAGGAAATAATGGGAAAAGAACTATTAGAAACGTTCTTAATTTATATGAAAAACAATGGTGAAAGAGCTAAAACAGCTAATGAAATACATATACATAGAAATACACTTAACTATAGGTTAGAAAAAATAGAAGAAGTTACTGGATTGAAATTTAATGATTATTTAGATTTATTTCAGCTAATAACATCATATATAGGATATAAATTAAACTCTTAGAGTTTGATTTATATCCTATTTTGCTTTAAATAGGACTATTTTTGTGCGTTTGCATAATAATAATGAATATAAATTCGTTTACATTACAATAGATAAAAAAAATACATGCCTATACAATATTAAATAGAGTATATAAACATTTACATTGAAAGAAAGAGGGAATAAAAATGGAAGTTACAGTTACAGCTTTGGGTGCAGTAATAGCATTAATTATTGCAATTATATTAATTATAAAAAAAGTACATCCAGCATATGGACTAATAATTGGGGCCTTAGTGGGAGGGCTTGTAGGAGGAGCTGGTTTAACAGGTACTGTAGATTTAATGATTACAGGTGCTAAAAATATGATGCCAGCTATATTAAGAATACTTACTGCAGGGGTGTTAGCAGGGGTATTAATAAAATCTGGTGCAGCAACTAAAATTGCAGAATCCATTGTAGAGAAAATGGGAGAGTCAAAAGCTTTAATTTCTTTAACAATAGCAACTATGGTTTTAACTATGGTTGGTGTATTTATAGACGTAGCCGTTATAACAGTAGCACCAATAGCTTTAGCTATTGCAAAAAGAGCAAACTTAAGTAAAACATCAATTTTATTAGCTATGGTAGGTGGTGGTAAGGCCGGTAATATAATGTCTCCAAACCCTAATACTATAGCAGTATCGGATAATTTAGGAGTATCACTAACTAATGTAATGATGGCAGGAATAATACCAGCTATATTTGGTGTTATTATTACATGCATAATAGCTAAAAAATTAAAGAATAAAGGAAGTTTTGTAAAACAAGACGAATTAATACAAGAGTCAGAAGAAAAACCTAATTTTTTACCAGCAATAGTTGGACCGTTAGTAACTATATTATTACTTATGCTAAGACCAATAGCTGGTATAAGTATAGATCCATTAATAGCACTTCCAGTTGGAGGAATATGTGGAGCTTTAGCAATGGGAAAAGCTAAGAAAGTGAATGAATATGCTATATTTGGGATTGGAAAAATGAGTGGAGTTGCTATACTTTTAATAGGAACAGGAACTTTAGCTGGAATAATTTCTAATTCAGGATTAAAAGATGTAATAATTCAAGGCATAAACATTTTAGGATTACCAAGCTTTGCATTAGCACCAGTATCAGGAATACTTATGGCGGCAGCAACAGCGTCTACAACTTCAGGTGCAGCAGTAGCTAGTTCTGTATTTGGAGCAACAGCTTTAGAATTAGGTGTATCAGGTTTAGCAACAGCAGCTATGATGCATGCTGGAGCAACAGTTTTAGATAGTTTACCTCACGGAAGCTTTTTCCATTCAACAGGTGGAAGTATAAATATGGATATGAATGAAAGATTGAAACTTATTCCATATGAAGCTATGGTTGGACTTACTATGACATTGGTATCAACTATAATATTTGGAATAATACTTTAAGTACATATTATTAAATATGAGAGCTAACATAATTTATGGAGGAATTAAATATGAAATTTGTATTAGCACCAGATTCATTTAAAGAAAGCATGACTTCTAAAGAAGCATGTGAAGCTATGGAAAGAGGAATAAAGAAAGTTATACCAAATGCAGAATGTATAAAGGTTCCTATGGCAGATGGCGGAGAAGGAACTGTAGAAGCTCTAGTTGAGTCAACAAATGGAGAAATACATAAAGTAGAAGTATTAAATCCATTAGGCAAAAAAATAAATGCTTGTTTTGGAGTACTTGGAAATAAAACTACTGCGGTAATAGAAATGGCAACTGCTAGTGGTATACAATTAATAAAAAGAGAAGAACGTAATCCACTTATAACAACAACTTATGGGACAGGTGAGCTTATAAAAGCAGCTTTAGATAAAGGAATTAAGCATATCATTATAGGAATTGGAGGAAGTGCTACTAATGATGGTGGAGCAGGAATGATTCAAGCATTAGGTGGAAAACTTTTAGATAGCAATGGAAATGAGATTTCTTTTGGTGGTGGTGCATTAAATAATCTTGAAAATATAGATTTATCAAATTTAGATGGTAGATTAAAGGATACTACTATTGAAGTTGCTTGTGATGTTACTAATCCTCTAATAGGAGAAAAAGGAGCTTCAGCTATTTTTGGCCCACAAAAAGGTGCAACTTTAGAAGTGGTTAAAGAATTAGATGCTAATTTAGCACATTACTCAGATGTGATAAAAAGATGTTTAGGAAAAGATATTGCATATGCTGAAGGTGCAGGTGCAGCAGGCGGTCTTGGCGCAGCATTACTAGCATTTTTAAATGGAAAACTAAAAAGAGGAATTGACTTAGTTATAAAACACACAGACTTAAGTGAAAAAGTAAAAGGTGCACATTTTGTATTTACAGGAGAAGGAAGTATTGATTCTCAAACAATCTTTGGAAAAACTCCCATAGGCGTAGCAAAAGTTGCTAAAAAAGAAAATGTTAAAACTATAGCTTTTGCAGGAAGAATAGGTAAAGGTATAGAAAATTTATATCCTAAAGGAATAGATTCTATATTTGGTATTTTAACAAGTGTTACTGATATAGATAAAGCATTAGCTTTAGGAAAAGAAAATTTAGAAAGATGTACTGAAAATGTAGTTAGGGTTTTAGTATTATAATTTTAATAATTTAATAAAAGACTATATTTTGGCATGGTGTTGATATATGCATAAATAAAGCTAGACTAAGTAATTTAAAATAAAATCTAACAATATGAAAAGGTATTTAAANNTTTAAATACCTTTTCATATTATCCTTCTAAAGTTTTGCTTTGATGATTTTTTATAAGTTGAAAAATGTACATAATACTTAATTTTTTTCAAATACTATAAAAGAATATAGAGGTTAAAATTAAGTTTTTAAGAAAATACATTTTTCATATTTAATAAATAATTAAGCAAAAGAGGTAGATAAGATGAGAAGAACTAAAACTATGGATGGAAATACTGCTGCAGCACATATGTCTTATGGATTTACAGAAGTAGCAGCTATTTATCCTATAACACCTTCATCACCAATGGCAGAACATGTTGATGAATGGGCATCTCAAGGAAGAAAAAACATATTTGGAGAGTCTGTTAAAATAGTTGAAATGCAATCAGAAGCAGGAGCGGCTGGTGCTATGCATGGTTCACTTCAAGCAGGTGCATTAACAACAACATATACAGCATCACAAGGATTATTACTTATGATACCTAACATGTATAAAATAGCTGGAGAAAAATTACCTTGTGTTATGCATGTATCAGCCAGAGCACTTACTACATCTTCATTAAATATTTTTGGAGATCATCAAGATGTTATGGCAGCAAGACAAACAGGTTTTGCTATGCTTGCAGAAACTTCTGTACAAGAAGTTATGGATTTATCAGGAGTTGCACATTTAGCAGCTATAAAAGGAAAAATACCATTTGTGAATTTTTTTGATGGATTTAGAACATCTCATGAAATTCAAAAAATTGAAGTTATTGAGCAAGATGAATTAGCTAAACTCGTTGATTATAATGCAATTGATGAATTTAGAAAGAATGCATTAAACCCTAATCATCCAGTAACTAGGGGTACAGCTCAAAATCCAGATATATATTTTCAAACAAGAGAAGCAGTAAACAAATCTTATGATGATATTCCATATATAGTAGAGGAGTATATGAATGAAATAACTAAGCTTACAGGTAGAGAATATCATTGTTTTGATTATTATGGTGCAAAAGATGCTGATAGAATAATAATATCAATGGGATGTGTAAATGATGTAATAGAAGAAACAGTTGATTATTTAAATAATAATAAACAAAAAGTAGGTTTAGTAAAGGTTAGATTATATAGACCATTTTCAGTAGAGAAATTATTAAAATCAATACCAGAAAGTGTTAAGAAAATTGCTGTTTTAGATAAAACTAAAGAACCAGGATCAATAGGAGAACCTTTATATTTAGATGTAGTTAGAAGTTTGTATGGTAAAAAAGACGCTCCTATTGTTGTTGGAGGTAGATTTGGATTAGGATCTAAAGACCCTACACCTGAACATATCGCTGCTGTTTTTGATAACTTACTTAATGATGAACCAAAAAATGACTTTACAATAGGAATAACTGATGATTTAACAAATAAATCATTGAAGCCACATAAGGGAATAGATGCTATACCAGAAGGAACTACTTCTTGTAAGTTTTGGGGATTAGGATCAGATGGTACTGTAGGTGCAAATAAAAGTGCTATAAAAATTATAGGAGATCATACTGATATGTATGCTCAAGGATATTTTGATTATGATTCTAAAAAATCTGGTGGTATTACAGTATCTCATTTAAGATTTGGTAAAGAACCTATAAAATCAAGATATTTAATAGATAAAGCAGATTTTATTGCTTGTCATAATCAATCATATGTGTATAAATACAATGTATTAAAAGGATTGAAGAAAAATTCTAGATTCCTATTAAATACAATATGGAATAAGGAAGAATTAGAGGAAAAATTACCTGCAAGTATGAAGAAATTTATAGCAGAAAATGATATAGAATTCTATACAATAAATGCAATTAAGATAGCTCAAGATATCGGACTTGGTGGAAGAATAAACATGATAATGCAATCTGCATTTTTTAAAATAACAAACATTATACCTGTTGAAGATGCAGTTAAGTATTTAAAAGAAGCTGTTGTAAATACATATGGTAAAAAAGGCGAAAAAGTAGTTAGAATGAATCATGATGCTATTGATGCTGGCGTTGAAGGTGTAATAAAAATTGAAATACCATTTGGATGGAAAAATGTTATAGATGATAAAAAAGAACATAATGAAGAGTTACCTGATTTTATAAGGGAAATAGTAAATCCTATGAATAGATTAGAAGGTGATTCTTTACCAGTATCAACTTTTGTAAAGCATAATATTGAAGATGGTACATTTATGGCAGGAACTACTGCTTATGAAAAAAGAGGAATTGCAGTGAATGTTCCAGAATGGCTACCAGAAAAATGTATACAATGTAATCAATGTTCATATGTGTGTCCACATGCTACAATAAGACCATTTTTATTAAATGATGAAGAAAAATTAAAAGCACCATCATCTATTAAACTTGTTGAGCCAAAAGCTTTAAAGAGTGATGAAAAATTATATTATTCAATAGGAGTAACCCCTCTTGATTGTACAGGATGTGGAAATTGTGCTGAAGTATGTCCAGCACCAGGAAAAGCATTAGTTATGAAACCTCAAGCTTCTCAACATGAACAAATAGAAGTTTGGAATTATACAGTCGAAAAAGTAACTAATAAAAATCCTATGAATAAAAATACTGTAAAAGGAAGTCAATTTGAAATACCACTTCTTGAATACTCAGGAGCTTGTGCAGGTTGTGGAGAAACCTCATATGCTAAACTTGTAACTCAATTGTTTGGTGATAGAATGATGATAGCAAATGCTACAGGATGTTCATCAATTTGGGCTGCAGGAGCACCTGCTACAGCTTATACAAAAAATCAACAAGGACATGGTCCGGCATGGGCAAATTCATTATTTGAAGATAATGCTGAGTTTGGATACGGTATGTATTTAGGAGTTAAAGCTATAAGAGAAAGAATAGCTAATAATATTGAACTTGCTTTGAAATCTGATATGCCTCATAATGCAAAAGAAGTATTAAAAGATTGGTTAGAACATAAAGACTGTGGTGAAGGAAGTAGAGATAGGTCTAATAAAGTTATAGAAGTACTTGAAAAAGAAAATAATCAATTTGCAAAAGTTATATTAAAGGATAAGGAATTCTTAGTTAAGAGATCTCAATGGATATTTGGTGGAGATGGTTGGGCTTATGATATAGGCTTTGGAGGACTTGATCATGTTATTGCATCGGGAGAAAATATAAATATATTAGTATTTGATACAGAAATATACTCAAATACAGGAGGTCAATCTTCTAAATCTACACCAACAGCTGCAATAGCTAAATTTGCAGCATCAGGAAAGAGAACTAAGAAAAAAGATTTAGGTATGATTGCTATGACTTATGGTTATGTATATGTTGCACAAATATCTATGGGCGCAGATAAAAATCAAACACTTAAAGCAATAGCAGAAGCAGAGGCATATGATGGACCGTCATTAATAATTGCTTATGCACCTTGTATAAGTCATGGAATAAAAATCGGAATGTCAAATTCTCAAGAGGAAGAAAAGAAAGCAGTTGAATGTGGATATTGGAGTCTTTATAGATATAATCCTACATTAAAAGGAGTTAAGAATCCATTTTCACTAGATTCAAAAGAACCAAAAGAAAACTTTAGGGAATTTTTAATGGGTGAAGTTAGATATTCTTCACTTGCCAAAGTATTCCCAGAAATATCAGAAGATCTATTTAAAAAGACAGAAGAGGATGCTTTAGAAAGATATAATAATTATAAAAAATTAGCATCTCAAGAATAAGAAAGTTAGCATCTCAAAAATAAAATATATAAAAAATACAATGGCTATATTACTATAATGATATAAGTAATATAGCCATTTCTTTATATGTAAGATATTAAAAAATACAAAATTTTCAAATATTTTTATATAAAATTTAGTATAATGTATGTTTTGCACTAAAATAAAGGAGCATTCTTTAGAATTTTTGAAGAATTTTATAATAAAAAGAAGATAAATCATTCTAAAGCTTGTCTTCATTGGTTGAAAAATGTCATGGATATGTTAGTATTGAACACAAGGATGTTGTAATAAATTTGAATATATGAAAAAGAGTTAATTAAAAAGGATTATATTGAAATTTACACATATATCCAAAAAAAATAGCGAGGGAGAGAAACTAATGAAGAAAGCTTTTTTAAGAAGAATACTAGGAGGGGTTGTAGCGATAGCAACAATTACTAGCCTAAGTCCATTAGGGGTATCCGCAGCAGGAAAAAATAATACTACTAATAATTATGCTACAACTAAATGTTGGAGTAAAGTTTATGGTACTTGGTTCTGTTTAGGTTCAAATGGACAAATACAAATAAGTGATTATATAAAAAATAATAATACAAGCTGTAATTTGAAATTTGGATGGGTGACATGCAATAGTAAGCCAGGAACAGATACTAATGGATCAAATGGTGATGTTACAGTTCCGAATGTACCAGGAAGTGACAATGGATCAAATGGTGATGTTACGGTTCCGAATGTACCAGTAAGTGATAAAGGATCAAATGGTGATGTTACAGTTCCAGATGCACCAGGAAATGACAATGGATCAAATAATGATGTTACAGTTCCGAATGTACCAGGAAAAGATACAACAAATCCGGACAATAATGGAGATGGCGGCACAGTTAAGCCTGAACAACCAGGAAATACACAAGAAAATTTACCATCTACAAATGGAGATTCTGTAAATGTTAATGGATTAAGCAAATTACCAGAAAAGTATTCTATAAGCATACAAAGTAGTGCTGAGAATAAAATCCTTCAATTAATGAATGAAAAAAGAGTACAAGCTGGTTTACAACCATTAACTATGGATAATACTTTATTACAAGTTGCTAGATATAAAAGTGACCATATGATTCAATATAATTATTTTGACCACACAAATCCAGATGGAACTAAATGGATAAACTGGTTACAAACAATAGGATATAAATATAATACAACTGGTGAAAATATTGCATATAATACATACGATCCAGTAGAATTATTTAATCAATGGTGGAATTCACAAGGTCATAGAGAAAATATGATGAATCCTTCTTATAATAAGGTTGGAGTAGGTGTTATTTACGATAAAGATAACAATAAATATATGGGAACTCAAACATTTTCAAATTAATAATTTTGATATAAAATAAAGCGATTTTTAAAGATATTTTTTAGGCTTTTAATTATGACTTAAGTATAGATTGAAAATTGAGAATTCTTAAAGTAACTTTATTTGAAAAATATTATTGTTCAACTAATATTTAAGATAAGTTTATATAAAGTCATTAATTTATTTTTCCTTAATCAAAAGATTGAGAGATTTAAATTAATGACTTTTATTTTAGTTAAAATTTAAAATATACTTATATAATAGGTTATAATTGATTAAAATATAATGAAAGAGTAAACGTATAAATATATTATATGTTTATAAATATATTGTAAGTGGAAGTGATAATATGAAAAAGCAGTGTTTTTATTGTAAAAAAGGATTAAATAATGAACTTTTAGAAAATAAAGTAGGTTGTTTTTGTAACGAAGTTCATTATGATAAATATCTAAAAAATTTAAGCTGGCATGAATATATAGAATTGCAACATAGTTTCTGTGTATGTAGTGACGACTAAATTAATATTCTTAAAGATAGTTATATAGTAAAAGCAATAAAACAATAAACAAATTATTATTATAAATAGACATATTGTTAAGCCAAATTAAAAAAATTATAATCTTTTTAATTTGGTTTTTTGTTGTGTACAAAGAGAAAGGCTTATTCATATTATATTAAAGAAATAAAATTTTAGATTAGAAAAGTAATTAAAGGAGAAATTAAAATTTATTATAGGCTTACTATAACTAGAAAAATTTAATTAAGAACATTAGGAGGAATTTTTATGGATTTTATGACCTATATATCACAAAATGCATTAATACTAATACCTGCATTGTATATAGTAGGCATGATAATTAGGGGTACAGAGAGTATTCCTAATAAATTTATACCATTTATTTTATTGATTATTGGAATTGTAGGGGGAATGCTTTTATTAGGATTTAATATAAATGCAGCGATACAGGGAATTTTAGTTACAGGGGCTACAGTGTATACTAATCAGCTATTTAAACAATATAATAAGAAAGAATAAATTATGTGCAAAAATACAATATTTTTTTATAAAGGTAATATAATATGGAGGTGTGAAGATGGAGAAGTGTTTAAATGAATGGAATGTTCATAGGTATGTAAGAAAGCAAGATAGAGAAGTTCTTAAAACCGCTCTTAAAGAAAATATAGATAGAATATTTACACCTATAACAGTCTGTAGTCAAGTTGTAGATGGAACAAACTATATGTTTATATGTGGATCAACAAGTGACATTTCAAAATTAAAAGTTGAACTTGTAAAAGTATATATTTATGTTCCTGTTGAAGGAAAACCAAAACTAAAAAGTATAGAGAAAATGCAATGATATAAATAAACTTTAGGGTCTTGATTTTATGATATAAGGCAATAATAAAAATAAGTAGAGGAATCAACTAAAAATACTTTTTAGTTGATTCCTTATAAAATTTTACTAAAATTTATATGTTAATAGATTTTATAATGTGGGAATAGATATTAATATATAATATAAAAGGCTATAATTAATATTGGTAAGTTAAAATTAATTATATGTCGCACTATTATTCCTGCACTGTGTTTTAAATATATCAATAATCTAATAAAACATGGCAAAATAAGAAAGTAGTATTTTAAGGAGATTTATTTAAATGAAAAGCAAAGAATTAGAATTTTTAGAAAAGTATTATGGATATAAGTCTTTTAGAAAAGGGCAAGAAAATATAATTTCAAATATTATAGATGGAAATGATGTATTAGCCATAATGCCAACAGGTGGTGGTAAATCAATTTGTTATCAAATTCCAGCACTTATATTTGAAGGACTTACAATAGTTATTTCACCTCTTATTTCTTTAATGAAGGATCAGGTAGATGCATTAAAAGATATGGGGATAGATGGTGAGTTTATTAATAGCTCAATAAGCAGTAGTGAAGAAAATCAAGTTATAGAAAATATTAAAAGTGGTCAATGTAAAATATTATATATAGCGCCAGAAAGATTAGAATCACTTAATTTTTTAAATGTTATTTCAGAATGTAGTATATCTCAAATTGCTATAGATGAAGCGCATTGTATTTCTCAATGGGGACATGATTTTAGAACAAGCTATACAAAAGTGTCTGGTTTTATTAAGTTACTTAAAAAAAGACCTATAATTACAGCATTTACAGCGACAGCATCAGAAGAGGTAAGAGAAGATATTATAAGACTTCTTAACTTAAATAAACCTAAAATTTTTATTACAGGATTTGATAGAGAAAATTTACTTATAAATGTAATAAAATCTGGAGATAAAAAATTATACTTGCATAATTATATAAATAATAATAAGGAATCTTCAGGAGTAATTTATGCAGCAACTAGAAAAGAAGTTGATAAAATACATGAAGAACTAAATCATAATGGATTCTCAGTTACTAAATATCATGCAGGATTATCAGAAAATGATAGAAAGCAAAATCAAGAAGATTTTATATATGACAGAAGTAATATTATGGTAGCAACTAATGCTTTTGGAATGGGAATAGATAAGCCAAATATAAGATTTGTAGTACATTATAATATGCCTAAAAATATAGAAGGTTATTATCAGGAAATAGGTAGAGCAGGAAGAGATGGAGAAAAAAGTGAGTGTATCTTATTATTCTCACCTCAAGATGTTCAAATACAAAAGTATTTAATAGAGCAATCTATTGAAAATATTGATAGAAAAAATAATCAATATAAAAAACTTAATGAAATGACTGATTTTGTATACAGCAATGAATGTTACAGGAAATATATACTAGACTATTTTGGAGAAATTTATGATCATAATTGTAACAACTGTAGTAATTGTTTAAATGAAGGAGAATTAGTAGACAAAACTATAGATGCGCAAAAGGTTCTTTCATGTATATATAGAATGAAAAATAAATTTGGTTCTGGTATGTTAGTTGATGTTCTTAGAGGCTCTAAGAATAAAAAAGTTATACAATTTAACTTTAATGAATTATCAACTTATGGAATAATGAAAGATTATTCAAATGATGAACTTAAAAATTTTATTAATACTTTAATATCACATAGATATATATCTGTCGTTAATGGAACGTATCCTGTTTTAGGATTGAATCAAAGATCAATGAATGTATTAAAGTCAGAAGAAAAAGTTGTATTTAAAGAATTTAAAATTGAAAAGAAGGCTAGAGAGGATAATGAATTATATTCAATACTTAAGGAAATAAGAAAAGAAATTTCTGTAGAAAATGGGGTACCTCCATACGTTATATTTGGAGATGCTACATTAAAAGAAATGACAGTAAAATATCCAGTTAATAAGGAACAAATGTTAAATATATCAGGTGTTGGAGAAATAAAGTATAAAAAATATGGTGAAATATTTGAAAATGAAATAAAGAAATTTGTAAAAGAAAATAATATTGAAATATCAAATGAAATAAAGGAAAAAGAAGAAGTTAAAATGGAAAGTGTTCATTTAGACATTAATACAAATGAAGAGTTATTTAATAAGCTAGATGAAATTAGATGTGAAGAAGCTAAAAAGGAAAATACACTTCCTAAAATGATAATTTCTAAAAATTCACTTAAAGAGATAAGTGGAAGATATCCTATTAATATTGATGAGTTAAAAGATATAAGCGGAATTGGTCCAAAGAAAATTTCTTTATATGGAGAAAAGCTAGTTTCAATAGTTAGTGAATATGTTTTAGAGAATAATATAGAAATAAAATGGGTGGACAGGAAAAGAAGAAAAGTAATTATTGATGGGGAAAATAGAGAAGACAATGAAATTGCAATTGACATGTTAAAAGAAGGAAGAAAATTAAATGAAATATGTGATGAAATAGAGGTTTCAATATCAACTATTTTAGGATATGCAACAGATTATATTAAAGAATTTGGAGAAAGTAAGTTTAATTTGGAGTTAGAAGAATTTTATAATGAAGAAGAAGAAAATTTAATTAGTGATGTATGTGAAAAAATTGGATATGAAAAAATAAGCGCAATAAAAAAACAGCTTCCACCATATATAAAATATGAAACTATACGTGCAGTGATATTAAAAAAATACTTTTTAATATAAGACTCTGTATTAAATGTATAAAAACGCTACTAAAATATAGCCTAATATAAAAAAACATATATTAATAACTTTTTTAAATTAATTAAGAACTAACTCATAAATAAAAATAAGGGATGTAATAATATTAAATATGAAAAATATATTTAATATTAAGGAATAAAGAAATTTTTAGAGGAGTGTTATTAATTTGGATCCATATAAAGTATTAGGTTTGAATGAAGGTGCAAGTAAAGATGATATTAAAGAAAAATACCAACAGATAGTAGAAAGTTACAATGAAAATGAGCAAAATGAAAATAATCAATCTATATTAAAAGACGTGAACATAGCTTATGATGTACTTATTAATGGAAATTTGTACAAGGAAGTTAGGTCTTTAATAGAAAAAAATAATTTTCTAGAAGCAGAGGCTAAGCTTAATGTTGCAGATGATAAAACTTCAGCAGAATGGAATTATTTGCAAGGCTTTATAGCTGTACAAAAAGGATGGTTTGATACAGCTTTAGTATATTTAAAAACAGCAACAGAAATAGAACCTAACAATATAGAATATTTAGATAGCTTAAATAAACTTCAAGCTAAAGTAATGGAATTTGCATCTAATTATGCAAGAAAAAATGCTAATAATAACAATATGAACAATAATAACAATATGAACGCCTGTGGAGGCGGTGGAGGAAATGGAGGAATGTGTTAATCTAAAGCACAGTTTAAATAAAAAATATATTGCTATTAAATAAGAATTATGTTATTCTAAATGGGCAGTTGGTACGTAAAGTGCTAATTATGGAGCTTAGAGTGTCCTTCGCCGGTCTCTAAGCTCCTTTTAATATTTATAATTTGCTTAAGTAAACCAATATTGGATTATTTAGGCTTATTTAGGATTTTTGAGGTGGTGATAATTTGAAGTTATTAGATTTGGAATCACAGTTATTAAAAAGTATATCTAAAATAAGTTTAACAAGGGGAAAAGATATTATAACTGATAAGAAATTGGTTAGACTTAATGGAAAAAAGATTGAAAGTTTATATAACATATATGGAAAAATAAAAGATGATAAACTTAAAGAATATAATCCACATTTAAGATTAGATTTGAAAAATGGAAAAGTTACTTTAGCTAAATGTGAATGTCATAAAGAAAAATATGATGAAGATTTAGATGGGATAGTAATTTGCGAGCATTTAGTAGCTATAATATTAACATTTTTTGATCAAGTTAAAAAACAAAGTAATAAAAATAAAATAGAGAATGTTAAAAAAGAAAATGTTAAATATATATTAGATGAAAAAAATAATAAAGAACTTTTAGCGATAGATGTAGTAGTAAATGAAGTAAAGGATAAAAATGAAGATTATTTTGAAGCAAGTTTTTTAATAGGAAGTAAAACAAAGTATTTAGTTAATATGAAGGAATTTATTTCTAGCTATATAAAAAAAGAAAATTTTTATATAGCAAAAGGACTTATATATAGCCATAAGAAATATTACTTTAATGAAGATGATGAAGAATTAATAGAATTTCTAGAAGAATATTTAAGTATTTGTAGATTAGAACTCAATACTGGGAATATAAAAATATTTCCTCAAAATATAAGAAGATTTTTAAACCTTATAAATAAAAAGAAAATAAAGTTTAAATATAATTATCAAAACTATTTGTGTGATATAAAAACTACTAATTTGCCAATTAGTTTCACTTTTAAAAAGTTAAAAGAAGATTATATATTGAAAACAAAAAGAGTTTTTCCTATACCATTAAATAAAAAAATGAATGCTTTTTTATATGATAGAAATATATACATATCTCCTATAAAGCACTTGCAGAGTTATATTAAATTTTATGAAGATTTAAAGGAATACGGAGAGATTATTTTATCTAAAGATACTTATATAGAAGATATAAATAAAATAATAGAAGTCTTAAATGAGATTTCTGATGATATAAATATTGAACAAGATATTATCGATGATTTGGATAAATTAATAAGTTTCAAATTTAATTTAATAAATAGGAATAATGATAGAATTATTAAAGTTAAAATAATTAGAGAAAATTTAGAATTAGATTATAATCATGATAATATAAACTCTAACTTTATAATTAAAAGATCTAGAAAAGTTAGAAATATTGAAAGTGAAATGAATAAATTTAGATTTTTTTATAGTTCTGGTGATTTTATATTTCAAGGAAATGATGATGAATATTATGAGTTTTTAAAAAATGGAATAAACAAAATTAAAAAAATTGGAGAAGTAAGTGATTTAAAAGATGAAAAATTATTTACTTTATTTAATGGATCATTTATTAATTATGATTTAAACAAAAACAAAGAAGGTATCGATTTTTCTTTTTCATTAAGTGATTTTAGTAATAATGATTTAAATGCAATATATTTAGCATGGAAAGAGAAGAAAAGTTATATTAAGTTAAATGATGAGAGTTTTGTTAATTTAGAAGATGGAGACATAATAAACTTTTTACGAATTATAGAAAATTTAAATATAGATATAATGAGTGAAAACAATTCTTATATAGTTGATAATAATAAATTATATTATTTAAATGAAAAATTAAATAGTAAAAAATATAATGTTAACGGAGTAGAGATATTTAAAGAAGCTTTAAATAAGCTAGAGAATTTGGATGATGAGAAAATATTTATTCCAAGTAATCTTAATGCTACTTTAAGAGGATATCAAGTTAAAGGATATAGATGGCTTAAAAATTTAAGTAAACTAGGTTTTGGAGGAATACTTGCTGATGAAATGGGACTTGGTAAAACTATTCAAATAATTTCATTTTTACTTTCAGAACCAAATAGGAAAGCATTTGTTATAACTCCAACATCATTAATATATAATTGGGATGAAGAGTTTAAAAAGTTTGCCCCTAGTTTAAAAGTAGGAATTATACATGGAGATTTAAAAGCTAGAAACAAAGTATTAGATGATATTGAAAAATATGATTTGATAATTACAACTTATGGAACTTTAAGAAATGATTATTTAAAATATGAAAGTATGAAATTTGATTATTTAATAATAGATGAAGCACAAAATATAAATAATCCTAAGGCAAAAGTAACAGAAGTAGTTAAGGGAATAAAGGCCAAGGTTAGATTTGCATTAACAGGAACACCAGTTGAAAATAATTTGCTTGATTTATGGTCTTTGTTTGATTTTATAATGCCAGGATATCTTTTTAGTAAAGATGAATTTTCGAAGAAATTCATAAATAATGATGAAAAATCAAAACAAGAATTAAGAATAATGATAAATCCATATATATTAAGAAGATTGAAAAAAGATGTTATAAAAGAATTGCCAGATAAGATAGAAGATAGATTTTTTGTCGAGATGACAAAGAATCAAAAGAAAATATATAAAACTTATATTAAAGATATACAGTGTAAGTTAAAACAAATTGATAGCAAAAATAATAGAATGGCTATATTTGCTTATTTAACAAGACTTAGACAGCTTTGTTTAGATCCATCCATAATTGTTGAGGATTATGATGGCGGAAGTGGAAAAATCAATGTAGCAAAAGAATTGATAAAAAAATCCATAAAGAATAACCACAAAATACTTCTTTTTTCTCAATTTACATCTGTACTACATAAAGTTTGTGATGAACTTAAAGGTGAACAAATTTCTTATTTATATTTAGATGGAAGTACGCCTTCAAAAGAAAGAATTAGACTTGCACATGAATTTAATAATAATGAAGATATAAAAATATTTTTAATTTCTTTAAAAGCTGGAGGAACTGGATTAAATTTAACTTCAGCGGATATGGTAATACATTTTGATCCATGGTGGAATCCAGCAATAGAAGATCAAGCTACAGATAGAGCCCATAGAATTGGACAAAAAAATGTAGTTCAAGTAATTAAATTAATAACAAAAGAAAGCATAGAAGAAAAGATACTATTGCTTCAAGAAGATAAAAAATCATTAATAGAAGATGTAATAACTGGAGAGCTAAAAGAGGAAGGATTATTTAATAAATTAAATAAGTATGAGTTACTGGATCTATTTAAAATATAGCGAAAATATAAATTATAAAATTATGAAATATAAGTAAATAATTAAAGAATATCTAAAGTAAAAAGATTATATCAATTACTTTAGATATTTTTTTATGAACAAGATTCAATAAAAGAGTAACAAATCTACCTATTTCGACATAAATTAAAGTAGCAAATAAATAATGCTAAAAAAGTTATGTATTAAAGGAGAATATAAGTATGGCAAAAGTAAATTATCTTAATCAAGCTAGTTTTGACCCAACTGATTCAGACTGTGATGTAATAAATCAAGTCCCTATAATTATAAAAAGTGAAACAAAGGTATTTTCATATAAATATGTATATTCAGAAGCAGATTGTGATTGTCGACGAGAATGTTATCCAGGAAAAGGTGACGATGTTGGATTTACATTAATATTTGGAAATTATGGAGAAGAGAATTATTGTCCAGATCCTGCAACAGATCCTACTGTACACGATATTTTAGATCTTTCACAAATCACTAATGCATCTTTAAAAGTAATGAGTATTTGTGCAGATTGTCATTTTAAAATATATGATGTTACAGACCCAGCAAACCCAATAGAAGTTACTACTGGAACTGAATTTATGGGAGGAAGTAGCTATACTCTTGAAATAAGAAAATGTGATGACAATGACCAAAACTGTACTGCAGCATTCTGCTTACCTTGTCATTCAGTATTTTGTTTATCAATTTTATTCCAAATTGAGTTCGAGGGTTGTATTAACGATTCTGAATAATTTTGTGTAGTTTGCACGTTTTTTAATAAAATATTACTGGAAATTTTTATTTCCAGTAATATTTTTATGTATTATCTAGAGCCCTTATATGAAAATTTTAAGAGAATTCATATAAGGGCTTATTAATGTAACAATTCTATTCTTATTAACATATAGTGTAGTAATAAATTTTACGATAATTTCACTGAAAAAAGATAAGGAGAATAATTATGCCTACAGATGCAAAAATAAATTATAGAAATATAGCTAACTTTTATAATAAGGATTTAAATTGCTTTAAGCAAAATGTAAAACCTATAACCATAAAAAAAGAAATTAAAGTGTTTTCATATAAATACGTATATTCTGAAGGAGATTGTGGATGTTCGATAGAACCATGTAATCCAGGTAAAGGTGACGATCTTGGATTTTTGTTAGTATTCGGAAATTACGGAGAAGAAACTTATCATCCAATTAACTCACAACCAACTGTGAATGATACTTTAGATCTTACTCTTATTGAAAAAGCATCTTTAAAAGTGATGGATATTTGTACAAATTGTGACTTTATAATATATAATATTACAGATAATAAAGTAGTTGAAAAGGGAGATAGTTTTGACGGTGGAGTTGAATATATCCTAGAAATAAGAAAATGTTGTGATGATTCAGAAGAGTACTATGGAGATTTCTGTTTACCTTGCCATTCAGTATTTTGTGCATCAATTTTATTCCAAGTTGAATTTGAAGATTGTAATGAACCAGGTCCAGAACCAGAACCAGGAGACGATTTTGTCAATGGAGGATTTGAAGTTGAAGGAAAATGTAGTCTTGATGGATGGACTAAAATAGATATACCTGCTGGATTTGTTGAAGCCACAGATGAATTTAAATATAAAAAGGATGGTGAAAATAAAGAATTAAAAGGTAAAGATAGTGAATGTTTTGCTTTATTAAGATCAGGTAAGGTTAATGAAAGCGCTATACTAAAACAAAGTGTTAATGTAGTAGCTGGACAGGTAATAGATTATTATGCATTCTTCCATTTGACAGAAGGACCACAGTCTGATCCGGCTGTAGCTAAAGTAGTTATAAAAAATACAGATGGAATTGTAAGAGATACTTTTACACATTCAGTACCATATATTAGTGATGATTGGGAACATCATCAATATACAATTACAGTAACTGAAACAATTGTTTTTGAAGCTTCCATTTCAAAACCAACTAGTCCCGTAGCTATGCATGGCTATTTAGCTATAGATGAAGTAAATTTGTCATAACTATATATTAATGGATTAAGGGGGCAGCCTTTATGGCACTAATAACTTTTTCAACTGCGGTAAATGATAATAGAAATGAAATGCATTATAAATCAATATCAATAAGAAAAGAAACTGATAAACAAGAAAAAGATATACAACAAAAGGGTAGACAAGAAAAAGAAATGCAACAGGAATCTTATAAAGATTCATCTTATGACTTTATGAGTAAAGTAAAAGAAAAAGAGTTAGAAATAAAAGAAAGAGAATTAAATATAAAAGAGGAAAAAATCAATATAAAAGAAAGAGAAATTTATATTAATGAAAAAGAAATTAAACTTAAAGAAAAACAAGAAAATTTGAATCGTTTTTTAATGGAAATTAATAAAAAAGAAAATAATATAAAAGAAAAAGAAATTAAACTTAAAGAAAAAGAAATTAAACTTAAAGAAAAAGAAAATGAGTTAAATCAAAAAGAACAGTATTTTAATAAGATAGAAATGAATCTAAAACAAATAGAAAATAGAAATAATATTTATAAACAAGGAAGATATAATAGAAGAGAATATTATGGTGATAATTATTATGACAATATTTAGATGATACTAATTTTAAAGATATTTGGGACATTAGAGATATTTATATAAAACTATTAAGCTGTTATTTTGATTATAATATTTATATGTAGAAATTATATAAACAGCATCATTAAACTTTTAATAGAAGTTATAAATAAATTATAATTTTTAATAATATTGCTAGGATTTTAATTAGTCCTAGCAGTATTTTTATATTTAAAAAAATAAATACGTAAATTTAGTGAGAATTTATCATAAATAAAAGATTTTTATTTATAAAGAATTAAATAAAAGATTGAATTTTAATTTAATTAAAATTAGTACATATAAAATATGTTTGTTACTTGTTACTTTATTAAAAAATATATGGTAATATATAAGCATGAAGTAATACAATGTATTATATTTTAGAAAATTTTATTCATTGGAAATAAAAAGTACCGAAAATACTAATATTTTTTGTATATAATAATGAACAGGAAGGGAGCTTAAATATGCTCGAATGTGTTTTAGAAGATTTAAATATTGGACAAGACCTTGATGTAAATCAATTAATAGAACAACATATGCCTTTTATAATTAAAAGCATATCTGATGTTACTGGAAAATATGTGTCTTGTGAAAATGATGAAGAACTAAGTATTGCATTACTTGCATTTTGTGAGGCTATTGAAAGATATGAGAAAAATAAAGGTTATTTCTTACCATTCGCAAAGCTTGTTATATCAAGTAGAATTAAAAATTATTTAAAAAGCCAAAATAAACATTCATGTTCATCTATTGAAGAACTGGTTGAAAAGGGAATAGAAATTCAAGATGAATATTTAGAAGAAGAAGATAATGGATTATTAGTTGATGACATAAATATATTAAAATCAGAAATAATGTTATATGGCTTTACATTTGAAGATTTAGTGGAAGAAGCGCCTAAGCAAAGAGCAACACGAGAAAATGCTATGAATTTAGCAAAGCAAATAAGTGAAGTAGAAGAACTAACAACTTTTATGGAGGTTAAAAAAAGATTACCAATTAAGAAAATTGTACTTAGATTTTCTGTTACTGAAAAAGTAGTGAAACGAAGCAAAAAATTTATAATTTCAGTAGTAATTATATTTAAGAAAAATCTTAAGACACTAAAAAATTGGATCAGAAAGTAGGTGATAATCATGAGTAAGGGAATAATAATGGAAATAAAAAAAGAATATGCAATAGTAATGAATGATACGGGTAGCATAGAGAGCATCAAAGTAAAAGATGGTATGAAATTAGGACAAAAGATATTTTACTTTGAAGAAGATTTAGTTAATATTAATCAAAATAGAAGTGTTAATAAAATTAGCTTATTCAAAACATTTGGAACATTTGCAGCATTATTCTTACTTATATTTACGTTCTTTCAACCATTAGCATTTAACAAAGCATATGCTGTAGTAAGCTTAGATATAAATCCAAGTATTCAAATACAGGTTAATAATAAGAAGAAAATAGTAGCTGTTGAAGGTGTTAATGAGGACGGCAAAAATATTGATTTTTCAAGTATAAATGGTCTAGAAATAGACAAAGGAATAGAAGGTATAAAGGCTATTCTAGTTGAAAAAGAATATTTAGGTGAAACGGGAGAAGTATTAGTTGCTTTTGCATTATTAGATAAGCATGAAGATGAAAATTACGAAAATCAAATACAAGATGCTATTAAAACAACTTTTAAAACTGAAAATGTAACTTATGTAAAAGGTAGTAAAGAAGCGGTGGAAGAAGCAAAAACTAAAGGTATAAGTTTAGGAAGATATGAAGTTTCTCTTTCAGCTGATGAAACTGTAAAATCTAAAATTGAAAATATTCCTGTTAAAGAAATTACTTCTTTAATAAAAGATAAAGAAAATTGTATTTACTGGAAAGCTGATAATGCACAAAATTCAGAAAAACCAGAAATAAATAATAATTTATCAGATGATAAATATAGTGATAAACCAGAAAATACTTTAGAAAATAATACAATACCTAAAAAAGATAAAATTGAAGAAACAATAAAAGAAATTACTCCAGAAGTACAAAAGCCAATAGAAGATAATAAAGAGTCTGAAATAAAGAAGGATCCTGAAGAAGTTCCAGAAACAAAGCCAGAAATAGTATTACCTCCAATAGAGGAAATTAAGCCAGGGGATAATACAACAAACAATGAAGAAACAGAAGATAAAAATAATGAAACTTCAAAAGATAAGAATAATGGTTCCGTAAGCAATATTACAGATACTGGGAAAGAAGAACAAAATCTAAAAAAATAATTAAAAAAGTACTCAAAAATAAAAAGCTAAGTGTATTGTATTATGTATAAACTAATTAAATTTTATATTATTTTGTATAAAATCTAATGAAAAAACAAAATAACTCAAATACTTAGTATAATCTATATGTTTGTTAGATGGCAAAGAACAAACGTATAGATTTTTTTATTCTTTAGGAATTTATAAAAATCCCATTATTTCTCAGGAAATATAATTAAATAATGACTTATATGATATACAAATTATTGATATAAATAGTCATAAATTAAAATAAACTATCTATTAGAATAACATAATTATTGTTTTAATAGATAATTTTGTTTTAGTTGAAACATTTTACATAATATACAAAAATATAAAAAACATAAATATAGTGTATAAAAAAGAAAGAAGTTACAATAGAGTATCTAAAAAATAATTATTTTAACAAATAGTCAATGTAAACATTAACATAACAAGAAAGTGCAAAGTAAAACATTGTATTTATTTATGATATAATTATAACATCATAAGATTAACTTAATAGTATTTCTTAAATATTAAGTTAATATTGTCGATACACAACTTAGGGGGGATCATTTTGTATAAAAATAATAAAATGAAAAAAAACAATGAAGAATTAATCAGTCCAGTATTTGCGATAGAGGAATCTTCAAGATGTTTACTATGTTATGATGCACCGTGCTCACAAGCATGTCCAATAGGAACGAATCCAGCTAAATTTATTCGTTCGCTTCGCTTTAGAAATCTAAAGGGAGCTGTTGAGACAATAAGAGAAAACAACATACTTGGAGGAGTGTGTGCCAGAGTATGTCCTACCAAGAAATATTGTGAAGGAGCTTGTAGTAGAACAAATATAGACAAGCCTATAGAAATTGCAAAGCTTCAAAAGTATTTAACTGATTATGAAAACGTTTTAGGGATGGAAATGCTAAACAAAGTAGAAAGTAATAAAGAAAAAATTGCTATAGTTGGCTCAGGTCCAAGTGGATTAGCAGCAGCAACTAAATTAGCACAATTAGGATACAATGTGACAGTATTTGAAAAAAAAGAAAAATTAGGTGGTTGGTTAACTTATGGAATACCAGAAGAAAGACTACCTCAAGTAGTTGTAGATAATGAAATTAAATATATAGAAAATCTAGGTGTAGAGTTTAGAACTAATGTAAACATTGGAAAAGATGTTACTATAGATTCTTTAAGTAAAGAGGGCTATAAAGCATTTTTAATTGCCTGTGGAATGCAAAGGAGTAAAGAAGTTAAAATAAATGGTTCTGATTTAAATGGTGTAATTAATGGTACAGACTTTTTAGCAGAAGTAAAGTCAACTGGACAATATAAACTAGGAAATAAAGTTATAGTTGTTGGTGGTGGAGACGTTGCAATAGATTGTGCAATGACAGCTAAGAACTTAGGTGCAGGAGATGTTAAAATAGTTTATAGAAGAACTATAGAAAAAATGCCAGCTGAAAGAAAGAGTATTCAAGAAGTAATAGACTTAAATATACCAATATTTACAGGAATTAAGCCTGAAGAAATTATTGGAGAAAATGGTAGTGTTTCAAGATTTAAAGGGGTAGGTATGTTTGATGACTCAAACTTAGATATACCTACAGAAAATGTTATATTTGCAATTGGACAAGAACAAGAAGAAGTAAATTCAATAGCTAATATAGAGCTTAATGATAAAGGAATGATATTAACTAAAGAATATAAAACTAATATTGATAGAGTATTTGCTTGTGGAGATATAGTTGAAGGTGATAAAACAGTTGTTTATGCACTTAAATTAGGAAAAGAAGCAGCAGAAAAAATAGATCAATATTTAAATGAGAAAGAAGGTGCTAGATAATGAGTATTATCAAAGACTTATCAATAGAATTTTGTGGAGTAAAATGTGAAAATCCATTTTTCTTATCATCATCACCAGTAGGAAATTGCTATGAAATGTGTGCTAAAGCATTTGAAGCTGGGTGGGCAGGTGTAATGTTTAAAACTATAGGTTTCTTTATGCCTAATGAAGTTTCTCCACGTTTTGATAGTTTAAGAAAAGAATCAACTTCATTTGTTGGGTTTAAAAATATGGAACAAATATCAGATCATCCATTACAACAAAATTTAGATGATTTAAGAAGATTAAAAGAAAATTATCCTACTAAAGTTGTAGTAGCTTCAATAATGGGAGAAAATGAAAAAGAGTGGGAAGACTTAGCAAAGCTTGTAACTGAAGCTGGTGCTGACATGATAGAATGTAATTTCTCATGTCCTCAAATGACAAGTCATGAAATGGGTTCAGATGTTGGTCAAAACCCAGAACTTGTTAAAAAATATTGTGAAGCAACTAGAAGAGGTACTCATTTACCAATACTAGCTAAAATGACTCCTAACATAGGAGATATGTCAGTACCAGCTATTGCATCTATGGAAGGCGGAGCAACAGGACTTGCAACAATAAATACTATAAAAAGCATAACTGGTATTGATATAAATTCAATGACTGCAAAACCAGTAGTTAATGCTAAATCATCTGTTTCAGGATATTCAGGAAAAGCTGTAAAACCAATAGCATTAAGATTTATTTATGAACTTGTTAAGAATGAAAAATTACAAGGTGTTCCTATAAGTGGAATTGGCGGAATAGAAACATGGGAAGATGCTTTAGAATTTATATTATTGGGTTCAAGTAATCTTCAAGTTACTACTTCAGTAATGCAATATGGGTATAGAATAGTAGAAGATATGATAAGTGGGTTATCTCATTTTATGGAAGAACATGGATTTGAAAAGCTAGAAGATATGGTTGGAATAGCTGTTAAAAATATTATTCCAGCTGAAGATTTAGATAGAGAATATATAGTTTATCCAGAAGTTGATGAAGAAAAATGTTTAGGCTGTGGTAGATGTTACATTTCTTGTTATGATGGTGCTCATCAAGCTATAAAATGGAATGTAGAGGAAAGAAAGCCGGAAGTAAATAAAGATAGATGTGTTGGATGTCATTTATGTGCACTTGTATGTCCAGTTACAGCTATAGGTAAGGGCGAAATAAAATTCAAAAATAATGGAGAAGAAAGAGAAATAATTCTATAAATTTTTTAATTATTCATTTATAATAATAGCTGTGTTAAAAATCCATAAGATTAAACACAGCTATTTTTATCATAAAATAGTTAAATACATTTTATAATAAACATTTTAATAAAAAATAACCTAAAATTAATATTATAGGAGGAAATAATAATGAGTTCATTATTTTCATTATCATTAACTACAGCAATACTTTGTGGTGCGTGGATGATAGGTGCTGATGCTGCAGGATTAATTGCTTGGGCGGGTTTTGCAGGTTGTACTACTTTTTTTGCAGCAGGTGGTAAAAAAGAGGGATTTAAAAGTGCTATATGTACAAATTTGAGTGGAGTATTTTGGGCAATGCTAAGTATAAAGGTATCAGCTATGTTAGGTTTTCCACAAGCGGGAGTAATCATGACAATAGTGACTACATTTTTCTTATGTATACAATCTAAAATTAAAGTACTTGCATTTATACCAGGAGCTTTTGTTGGATCATTTTCAACATTTGCAGCTAATGGAGATTTGATGAATCTTATACCATCATTACTTATTGGCGCAGTATTAGGATTCTTATGTGAATGGACAGGGGTTCTTTTATATGAGAAATGTGGAAAAAAAGAAGAAGTGTAGTTAAATTATTAAGAAATATAGTATATAAATTTCTAATAAAGAGAAAATTATAAATATATTCTATAAATTATTAATTATTAATCAATTTATAAATTGAAATATTATGAAAATATAAAATTACACTTTGTAAACAGAAATTTTAATAATATCAAATTGTGTAACTGTATATAAACATTAGACAATGCATTGACAAATGATGAGAAGCTGATAAAATTACAATGTTAAAGGTTAAATTTTATATTGTGATTTCAGTCCAACATTAGGAGGAAAAAATGGAGAATAACAACTTGAAGAAAGAAATCAGTCTATTTATGGCTACTATGCTTGTATGTGGAAATATGATTGGTTCAGGAGTATTTATGTTGCCAGCAACCCTTGCACAGGTATCAGGCCCGTTAGCAACAATAATAGCATGGGTTATAACGACTATAGGTTCTATATTAATAGCAATTTCATTTGCAAACTTAGGTTCTAAATATCCAGCTACTGGGGGGGCATATCAATATACTAAAGAAGCATTTGGAGAATTCACAGGCTTTTTAAGTGCATGGTTATATTGGAATGGTTCTTGGATTGGAAATGCTGCAATTATTGTGGCTTTATCTAGCTATAGTGCATCCATTATACCTGCACTTCAAAATCCATTAGCATCAATAATATACACTAGCTCATTATTATGGATTTTTACTATATTAAATATAGTAGGAGTTAAAGAAGCTGGAAAGATTCAAACTTTTGTTACTGTGTTTAAGATTGCATTTTTTGGAGTATTTATAATAGCAGCTTTCTTAAATTTTGATAAAATTAATTTAATGCCACTTATGCCACAAGGAAAGGGATTATCTACAATTCCATTAGCGGCAACATCAACATTATGGGCATTTGTAGGCTTGGAAAGTTCTACAGTTACAGCAGGAGAAATCAGAGATCCAGAAAAAAATGTTAAAAAGAGCACAATATATGGAATGATAATAGCATCTGTTATTTACATATTAATAAGTGTTGGAAGTATGGGAGCTATGTCAAATCTACAGCTTTCAACTAGTACAGCACCACTTACAGACATATTAACTAATATATTTGGACACTCAATTGGTAAAGGACTAACAATCGCAGTTGTAATATGCATTTTAGGAACAACAATTGGATGGCTATTATCAACAGCTAGAGTTTCATATGCAGCAGGAATAGATGGAGTGTTTCCTAAATTTTTTGGTAAATTACATCCTAAGTATGGAACTCCAATAAATTCATTAATAGCTGGATCAGTATTGGTAAATATATTACTTGTGATGAATTACCAAAAGAGCATGGTATCTGCTTTTACGTTTATAACTATATTAGCAACATTGTCATTTTTACCTGTTTATTTATTAGCAGTAAGTGCAGAAATGATGCTTATGTTTAGAGAAGAGCAGAAATTTAATTTTAAAATATTTATAAAGAAATCAATAATACCTCTTTTGGCATTTGCATATTCTATATGGACTATTTATGGTTCAGGAGCAGAAACTGTAATGTGGGGATTCATACTGATGCTTATCGGAGTACCATTTTACATTTATAATTATTATAATAATAAACAAACATCTTAGTTTTAGATTTGGTTTGTTTTATGTTTTTATTATGTAATTGCATTAATATATGATATGAAAATTATAAAAGCTTATATGCTGAAGGCATATAAGCTTTTAAATATATACTAGTTAATTGTGAAAAATTATATAGGATTAAATTTATAAAAAAATATCACCTAGTATACAGTGGTAATGAAATAAAAAATCAAAACTTTGTAATAAAATCATTTTTAAAGTATAATTAAAAGTGATTTTATTTAAGAATTGTTTAAATACGTGTTAATATATGAAATAGGTGAAGTGGCATTGTAATTGGACT
>NZ_JAMQIF010000016.1:30181-94819 GCF_023845855.1 Clostridium sp. ZBS2 | reverse complement strand
TTTTAGTATTCCTAAGTTTAATTACTTCGTCCACTTCGCTTATTCATATATTAACATATATTTAAAATATAGTTATAATTAAAATAAGATATGGTATTTTTGAATTTATTGGAGGAGAAATTTATGTTTAAGAATTTAGAAAGAATTGAAAAGGATGATTTTGAGAGCTTTTTTTGCTTATTAGATAAGTCCTTTCCTAATATAGAAAGAAGAAGCAGAGAAGGTCAAAAAGAAATTTTTGATGATGATTTATATAAAGTATATGGAGTCAAAGACCATAGTGGAAATGTTGTTGGATTTATAGCAACATGGGAATTTGAGAAGTTTAATTTTATAGAACATTTTGCAGTAGATAGAATCTTAAGAGGTAAAGGTATGGGAACTCACTTGCTAAAAGAATATATAAATAATTCGAACAAGCCTATTTATCTAGAGGTGGAATTTCCTAATGATGATATATGTATACGTAGAATTGAATTTTATAAAAGATTAGGCTTTAAATTAAATGAGTTTGATTATATACAGCTACCATTACAAATAGGAAATGAATTATTACCATTAAAGATAATGACATACCCATCTAAAGTAAGTAATGATGAATTTATTTACTTTAGAAAAAATGTTTATGATAAGGTATATAAACAAAGTCAATCTTCTGACTTTGAACTTTAATTATAGATAAAATTATATAAATTAGAATAATAGTACTATTAACTTAGATTATCTGAAAAAATAATACTCTATTTAATATANNTATATTAAATAGAGTATTATGTATATTGAGAAGATTGTTATGATATTTTAATTATTGACTTATATTTTAATTATATACATATAAAAAATAAAAAAATGTAATTTTAAACAAAAAATAATATGTTAAATATAGTGTAATTAACTATTAGAATAAACTTCAATACATAATTTTACATGGAAAGTAAAATTATCAAAATAAATAAAATTTTCTATTAATTTATAATTTAAAATATAAATTAAATATGAAAGTCACAAATATTTATTTTGATATTGTTAAATATAAAAATTCAGTTTACAATTAAAGTAATCGATTACATAAATAGTTATAACTAAAAATAATTAGTGAAAAGGAGAATTTTAATGTGCAAAAATATTAAAAAAACGATTGCTATTTTTACTATGGTGGTGTTAATGACTCTATGTTTTGAATTGCCATATCAACATGTTTTTGCTTTTGATAAAGCTTCACTAGAAAGTATCTATGTATTAGAAGAAGACTATGAAGAAAAAATGAAGAACGTAGTAGAACCATATATTGATGACATAAAAGAGACAGGCTTTGTACAAGGACAAGAAGGCGTTGATATATATTATGAGATGTATAAATTAAATGACTCAAAAGCTAATGTTGTAATAAGTCATGGATTTTCAGAATCATTAGAAAAATATAATGAAATGATTTATTATTTTCTAAATCAAGGATATTCGGTTTTTGGAATAGAACATAGGGGACATGGAAGGTCAGGTTCTCTTGGAGTTAAAGATAAGAGTCAAATAAATGTAAAAGATTTTGAACATTATGTTTTAGATCTAAAAGAATTAATGGATGATGTAGTTATGCCTAATTCTAATGATAAAGAAGTATTTTTGTTTGCACATTCAATGGGGGGTGGAATAGGAAGCAAATTTTTAGAAGAATATCCAGAATATTTTGATGCTGTAGTATTAACTTCACCTATGTTAGAAATTAATACTGGCAAAGTACCATCAAGTATAGCTAAATTAATAGCTAATACAAGTGTAGCATTATCATTTGGTGATAAATATATTGCTGGACAAGGTAAATATGATGACACGTATAGTTTGAAAAATTCTGATACATCATCAGATGCTAGATGTAGATATTATCATAATATAGTAAGCAATGATGAAGATCTACAAAGAGGTGGAGCTTCATATAATTGGCTTCAAGCATCAATATATGCTACTAAAGAAATTACAGATAAAGACAATGCATCAAAGGTTGAAATTCCTGTAATGTTAATGCAAGCTGATAAAGATGATTTTGTAAAATCAGGTGGACAAAACAAATTTGCAAAATATGCTCAAAATTGTGATAAGGTATTTTTTGAAGGATCTAAGCATGGAATATTTAGAGAAAAAGATGAAATATTAAAAGAATATTTAAATGACCTATTCACATTCTATGAAGAAAATTTATAATAAAAATTCTATCTGTTTTAAGATGTAGTTGATAGTATGAAATAAAGAAAAAAAGATATCTAGAAAATCTAAGATATCTTTTTTTCTTTAAAATCATTATTTTACTTTTAAGTTTTCTTTTTTCATATAATTTGTGTACCAATTATTAAATAAAACTTTAAATGAAGCAGCTAAAGGTACTGCAAGTAACATTCCAAAGAGTCCACCAATATTTCCACCTATTAATATTGCAAGCATTGTAAATACAGCATGCAATCCTACGCTATTCCCAACTATTTTAGGTGCTAAAAGATTATTATCTATTTGTTGAACAATAATCATAGCAATAATAGCATAAACTATTTTTATAGGTGTACCACTTAATAAGCCCATTATGGCAGCTAAAATAGTACCAACTATTGGACCTACATAAGGAATAAGATTTGATAATCCAACTATTATACCTATAACAAAAGCGTAATCTATTCCAACAATAGATAAAGCTATTGCTGATAAGATTCCTACGAAGAATGCTTCTAGCAATTGGCCACGAATAAACTTTCCAAAAACCTCATGTATTGTTGAAAATACGTAATTTATTTTCTTACCAACTTTACTATTTCTGAAGATTAAGTAATAAAGTTTATTCCAAAGATTAATAAAATATTCATGATCTTTTAAAAGGTAAATACTAATAACTAATGCAATAAAGAAAGTAGCAACTCCACTTCCTATAGATACTGCAAAAGAAGCCATTTTCCCCATATTATTTGTAATATAATTTTGAATAAAGTTAACTACTACTACTATATGATCTTCTATAGCATTTAAAAAAGGTAAATTTAAATTTTCTAATGCTAAACTGATTGATGAATTAGAAAATGAATGTGTACTTAAATAAATAGATATATATTCTACTATATTAGAAATACTAATATTTTTAGATAATTGTCCACCAATCATAAAATAAATACCACAAAGAAGTCCTAATATTATTCCTATTATTGCTAGGTAAGAAAAAATAATGCTTAGTGCACGGTAAGTGCCTTTATTTTTTATCTTATATATCTTATTATTTTTTAGAAAATTTTCTATACCTTTAGTAAGAGGAAATAAAATATATGTAATTAAAATAGCTATTAACAAAGGTTTTATTAATGAAAGTATTTTCTCTATAACATGAAAAGTAGTTCCTAAAATGTTACCTATATTAAAAAGAATTGCAAAGGCAATATATATAGTAACAGCTGTAATAGTAATGTATAATCCATATTTAAATAATTTTTTATCAATATCAATTTTCATTTTGAGTCACCTTTCTAAAGTTTATGTATTTTATTACAGTATAATAAAATATAGTGTAACATAAAATTTAGAAAAAATAATAAAAAAATAATTAAAATTTTATTATTATTAAAGAATAGGTGATATTAATCTAGAAATAGATTCTAATATTTTAATTAGATGTCCTCTATTTTCATATTCTTTAAGCGTTAATAGTGTACATACATTTTGGTCTTTTAAAAATATATCTTCATAGTCTTTTGCTATTTTAGAGTCATAAATTATAGCATTAATTTCAAAATTAAGTTTAAAGCTTCTTATATCTAAATTAGCAGTACCAATGCTACATACTGAACTGTCTGAAACAATAGTTTTAGAATGAATAAAGCCATTTTTGTATTTATAAAATTTAATACCAGATTTAATAAGATTGCCTATTGAGGCACTTAGAGCCCAACTCATAAAAAAGTAATCAGCTTTATTTGGAACCATTATTCTTACATCAACGCCAGAAAATGCTGAAATTTTTAAAGCTTCTATCATAGGATGATCAAGCACTAAATAAGGTGTTTGTATAAAGAGAGTTTTTTTTGCATTTGTTATAATTTTTAAATAAGAATTTCTTATGTATTCCTCCATATTATCTGGACCAGAAGAGACTATTTGTATACCCACATTTCCTTTTGAAGAAAATGTGATTTTTTTTAATTGTATATCGTAAATATCTTCTTTTGCAGCATATTCCCAATCAAGAGCAAATCTTTTATTTAATTCTAATGCAGCAGCACCTATAATTTTTATATGAGTGTCTCTCCAAAAAGAAAATTGTTTTCCTTTATTTATATATTCATCACCAACATTAAAACCACCGACATAACCTGTATCTCCATCAATAACTACTATTTTTCTGTGATTTCTATAATTCAGACGTGGATTTATATATGGAGCTATATTAGGAAAAAAAACTGAAAATTTTATTCCGCAAGATTTAATATATTTTATGTGCTTTTTTGTTAATGATTTAGATCCCATACCATCAACTAATAATCTAACTTCAATACCTTCATTAATTTTTTCTTTTAATAATTCTATTAATTTAGAGCCTAGAGTATCAAATCTAAAAATATAGTATTCAATATTTATAAAGGATTTAGCATTTTTAATATCGCACATTAAATCTTTAAATTTATTTTCTCCATTAATGTAGGTTTTTACTTCGTTTTCTTTTGTATAAATACTATCATTAGCATAAAAATTCATTTTTATAAGATCTATATATTCTTCAGCAACTTCATTATGCAAATCTTTATTTAAATCAGCTAATAATTTTTTAATCTTTTTTTTATCAATGACAGCTTTTTTGCTGAAAATCTTTTTTTTAGATATGTTTTGTCCAAAACATAAATAAAGCATAAATCCTAAAAAGGGAAAAATAAAAAGGATTAAAAGCCATGCCCAAATAGTTGTTGTATCTCTTTTTTCAATAAATACTAAAGAGACTGCACATATAGAATTAATTATGAAAAGAATTAATGTTAAAATTAAATATATATTCATATACTTCACCTATTTTAATTGAATTTTAATATGTCTTTTAAAGTAGAATTATCTTATAACTAAAATTAAATCTTTATAATATATTTTTCTTATAACTAGTTTTTTATACTTAAATTATGTAATTGATTTTAAATAATAATATAAATTGAAGATTATAGACAGAATTTTAAGACATATGATTATTTAGTTTTGAAAACAATCAATTTTATATTCAAAGAAGACAAAAAATAAACTACTTTTTTCGTTTATTTTTTTTAATAATTACATTAATTTAATATGTAAGAAATAATAAAAATATCTTACAAATAAGTGAAATATGTGTTTTAATATATATAAGAATATAAATAAATATCATAGTATATAATATACGCATGAATGATAGTCATTTAAAGAAGGTGGTATTAAAAAATAAAAAAATAATATATTATTTTGTTAATAAAAGTGATTATATATTATAAATATGTACAAGCATATTATAATAAATCATTTTTTATTTTTATAATAATTTATAATATATGGGGGTGGGACAAGTGATATTAAAAGAAGAGGAAATGAAAGAATTAGATACCATTTTAGCTTCTCATAATTATCAAAAGTCGTCAGTTATTGCTATAATGCAAGAAGTTCAAAAACAATATCGTTATTTGCCAAAGGAAGCACTATGTTATATTGCAAAACACTTAAAAATAAGTGAAGCAAAAATATATGGTGTTGCAACTTTCTATGAAAATTTTTCATTACAACCTAAAGGAAAATACGTAATAAAAATTTGTGATGGAACTGCATGTCATGTAAGGGGATCTATACCTATATTAGAAGAATTCAGAAAATTATTAGGACTTTCAGAAAGTAAAGTTACAACAGATGATATGATTTTTACAGTTGAAACTGTATCTTGTCTAGGCGCATGTGGGTTAGCACCGGTCTGTACTGTAAACGATGTAGTACATCCTAGTATGACTAAGCAAAAGGCTAGAGACATAATAAAACAGTTAAAGGAGGAAGCATCTAATGAGAATTAACACTAGGGAAGAGTTGAACTCTTCAATAGAAAAATGTAAGTTAGCTTTAGGTAAACAATCTAAACAAATATTAATTTGTGGTGGAACTGGTTGTGTAGCTAGTGGTTCTTTAAAAATCTATGATAGATTAAAAGAGTTAATAGAACAAAGAGGACTTGAAGTTACTATCTCATTAGAAGAAGAACCTCATGATGATAGTATTGGTTTAAAGAAGAGCGGATGTCATGGATTTTGTGAAATGGGTCCACTTTTAAGAATAGAACCTGAAGGAATATTATATATAAAAGTTAAATTAGAAGATTGTGAAGAAATTGTTGAAAGAAGCATAATTTCCAATGAAGTAATAGAACATCTTATTTATAAAAATGAAGAGAAAAGCTATAGCAAGCAAGAAGAAATTCCTTTTTATGCAAGACAAACACGTGTTGCATTAGAACATTGTGGACATATAAATGCAGAGTCTATTGAAGAATATCTAGCAGCTGACGGATATACTGCTGTTGCGAAAGCACTTTTTGATATGACACCTGAGGAAGTTGTAGATGAAATATCAGAATCTTATCTTCGTGGAAGAGGAGGCGGTGGTTTCCAAACAGGAAGAAAATGGTCTCAAGTATTACAACAAGCTGAAAAACAAAAATATATAGTATGTAATGGTGATGAAGGTGATCCAGGAGCATTTATGGATAGAAGTATGATGGAAGGCGATCCTCATAGAGTAATTGAAGGAATGCTTATAGCTGGAATTGCAACAAAAGCAAATTATGGTTATATATATGTTCGTGCTGAGTATCCACTTGCAGTTAAAAGATTGCAAATGGCTATAGATCAAGCTACTAAAGTGGGACTTTTAGGAAAGAATATTTTAAATTCTGGATTTGATTTTGACTTACATATAAGTCAAGGAGCAGGAGCATTCGTTTGTGGTGAGGGAAGTGCTCTTACAGCGTCAATAGAAGGAAATAGAGGTATGCCAAGAGTTAAACCACCTAGAACTGTTGAAAAGGGATTATTTGAAAAACCAACTGTATTAAATAATGTTGAAACATTTTGTAATGTTCCAAGCATCATTAATAAAGGTTCAAAGTGGTATAAGAGTATTGGTACTGAAAAGAATTATGGAACTAAGGCTTTTGCACTTACTGGAAATGTAAAACACACAGGTTTAATAGAAGTTCCTATGGGAACAAAATTAAAAGAGGTAATATTTGATATTGGTGGTGGAGTAAAAGAAGGAAAGTTTAAAGCAGTTCAAATTGGAGGACCATCTGGTGGATGTCTTTGCGTAGGCGAAAATCATTTAGAATTACCACTAGATTTTGATTCACTTAAAAAAGTTGGAGCCATGATTGGTAGTGGTGGATTAGTTGTAATGAATGATAAAAGTTGTATGGTAGAGGTAGCTCGTTTCTTTATGAATTTTACTCAAAATGAATCTTGTGGTAAATGTATACCTTGTAGAGAAGGTACAAAAAGAATGTTAGAAATTTTAACTGACATTGTAGAAGGAAGAGGTACATTAGAACACCTAGATATGTTGGAAGAATTATCAGATACTATATCTGCGACAGCGCTTTGTGGTCTTGGTAAGAGTGCATCTTTGCCAGTAAAGAGTACTTTGAAATACTTTAGAGAAGAATATATAGCTCATGTTGTAGATAAAAAATGCCCAGGCGGAGTATGTAAATCTTTAATGTCTTATGAAATAGATAAGGATAAATGTAAAGGCTGTTCTAAATGTGCTAGAATGTGTCCAGCAGGAGCTATTAAAGGAGAAATAAAAAAACCTTATACCATTGATCAATCAAAATGTATAAAATGTGGTGCTTGTATGGATGGATGTGCATTTAAAGCAATCCAGTTAGTTTAATAGCTCACAACGTATGAATTAGTGAAAGGAAGGTATAAACTTATGTCAAAATATATGATAATTGATGGTAACAGGGTAGAATTTGATAAGGAAAAAAATATTTTAGATTTAGTAAGAAAAGCGGGAATTGACTTACCTACATTTTGTTATTATTCTGATCTATCTATTTATGGAGCTTGTAGAATGTGTGTGGTTGAAGATGAATGGGGAGGAATTATAGCTTCTTGCTCTACGCCACCTAAGGATAAAATGTCAATTAAGACTAATACGCCTAAACTTCATAAGCATCGTAAGATGATATTAGAACTTTTATTGGCATCACATTGCAGAGATTGCACTGTGTGTGAAAAGAGTGGAAAATGTAGACTTCAAGAATTAGCTTTGCGCTTTGGAGTGAAGACTATTAGATTTAAAAATAAAAATGAAAAAATTGAATTAGATACTTCATCTAAATCAATAGTTCGTGATCCAAGTAAGTGTATATTATGTGGAGATTGCGTTAGAATGTGTAATGAAATACAAAATGTTGGAGCAATTGATTTTGCATATCGTGGTTCTAATATGGTTGTTAGTCCGGCATTTGGTAAATGTTTAGGAGAAACAGATTGTGTAAATTGTGGACAATGTGCTAATGTATGTCCAACAGGAGCTATTGTTGTAAAGAGCGATATAAAGCCAGTTTGGAAAGCGCTATATAATCCTAAACAAAGAGTTGTAGCTCAAGTTGCACCAGCAGTAAGAGTTGCTTTAGGTGAAGAATTTGGAATAAAACCTGGAGAAAACGTTATGGACAATATAGTTGCTGCAATGAGAAAATTAGGATTTGATGAAATATATGATACTTCATTAACAGCTGATATGACAATAATAGAAGAATCTAATGAATTTTTACAAAAATTAGAATCGGGAGATGATAAACTTCCTTTATTTACTTCTTGCTGTCCAGCTTGGGTAAGATATGTGGAAACTAAACATCCAGAACTTATGAAGTATGTTTCTACATGTAAGTCACCTATGCAAATGTTTGGATCAGTAATAAAAGAGTATTTTAAAGAAAAAGATGCTTTAGATGAAAAAGAAACTATATCAGTAGCTGTTATGCCATGCACTGCTAAGAAAGCAGAAGCAGCTAGAGAAGAATTTATAAGAAATGGAATTAAGGATATTGATTATGTAATTACAACAACAGAACTATGTAAGATGATTAACGAAGCTGGACTTCAATTTGATAAGATTGAACCAGAATCTTCAGATATGCCATTTTCTTTATACTCAGGAGCAGGTGTTATATTTGGAGTTACAGGTGGTGTAACAGAAGCTGTAATCCGTGGGGTAGTTGAAGATAAGAGCTCAAAGGCTTTAAAAGAAATAGAATTTATTGGTGTTCGTGGAATGGAAGGTGTAAAGGTTTGTGAAGTTCCATTTGGAGAAAAGAATCTGCGTATAGGAGTAGTCAGTGGACTTGCTAATGCAGAAAACCTAATTGATAAGATTCAAAATGGAGAAGAACAGTTTGATTTTGTTGAAGTTATGGCTTGCCCAGGAGGATGTGTAGCTGGAGCAGGACAACCTTTTAGTTTAAAAGAAGGAAAGAAAGAAAGAGCTAAAGGTCTTTATAAAGTAGATAAGGTTACGCAAATAAAGAGAAGTCAAGAGAATCCGGTACTAATATCTTTATATAATGGACTATTAAAGGAACGTTCAAAAGAACTATTACATGTTCATTATAAATATGACTAGGAAATAAATAGTTAATATATTTTATGGTGAAAATTTATATTTTTAATTTTATTATTTTGAGTGTGTGTGTTTCAAATATATTTGGAACACTTTTTTTTGCTTTATTTTAAGGATATGTTTTATCAAAATGCTTATATATGTATAAGCAAAGTGAACAGAGTAATTGAACTTATGAATGCCCAAAATAAATATATTTATATAAATATTATTAAATAATACTTAAAAATATATGAACTATTAAACAGTTAAAAAAAATTGCTGTATAATAGACTATAAATTTTAACACATTGGGGAAATATTAATAAATAGTATGAAGAAAGGTTAATATTTTATGTTGATCTTATAGAAGTATTTAGATTAATGCTTAGCATTAAGTTGATATAAGTATATTTTATTGATGGAATTAAATATAGTACATAAATTATATAGTATACTAAAGTTAATTTATGTAATTAAGTTGGTGGAGGTATAGGAATGAGAATAGGACTTGTAAGACATTTTAAAGTTAATTATAAAAGAAAATTTCTTATGACATCAAAAGAGTTTAAGGATTGGGAAACTGCTTACAATACTAGTGATGTTATAAGAAATGATGTAGAACTTCAAGGAATAGCTTGGGATAAATGTTATAGTAGTACTTTAAGTAGAGCAATAACAACTGCCAAAGATATATATTTTAAAGAAATAGTTCAAAATGATTTAATAAGGGAAGTTCCAATAAGTCCATTGTTTAAAAGTAATTTAAAGTTACCATATTGGTTCTGGGCAATAAGTGCAAGGTTTGCATGGTATTTTAATCATTCTTCTCAAGAGGAATTAAAAACACAAACTGAATTAAATGCTAAAAATTTTCTTGATTTTTTAGAAGAAAAAGTAAAAGAAGAAGGATCACAGAATATTTTAATAGTCACTCATGGATTTTTCATGTATACTCTTCAAAAGGAATTGAGGAAAAGAGGATTTAAAGGCAAAATGATACATACACCTCAGAATGGTAATTTATACTTATATAAAAGATAAATAAGTATACTAGAGTTTTGATTATTTTATATTTATATTGATTAATGATATTAAGGGATGTAATATAAAACATGGCAATGATTTGTTTAAATTTTGCCATGTTTTGTGTCGTATAAATATTGTGTTTTAAAATAATATTTATACAATAGAAATAAATGCAACAACAAGAAGGATTTTTGTGAAGGGAAAGGAGAAAAAATGAGTAGCATAAACACATTAGAGAGGACAACTGAAAGAACAACATCGTTATTTAAATTGACATGGCCTATTTTTATAGAACTTATTTTGCAGATGCTTGTAAGTAACGTGGATCAACTTATGTTAAGCAGAGTATCAGAAAATTCTGTTGCTGCTGTAGGAAATGTAAATCAGATTATGAATTTCTTACTTATTACTTTTAGTATTATTACTATGGCAACAACAATACTTGTATCTCAATACTTAGGTGCAAAAAATTATGGAAAGGTTTCCGAAATATATTCTGTAGCTGTATTTTCTAACTTAGTATTTAGTATTTTAATAAGCATATTGTTATTATGTTTCAATGGTATATTTTTTAAGTGGCTAAGAATGCCAAGTGAGCTGCTTATAGATGCTAAAACATATATAAGTATAATTGGTGGAGGAATATTTTTACAAGCTATATTTATGACTTATTCAGCAATATTAAGAAGTAACAGTTTAATGAAACAAGGAATGTATGTTTCTGCAATAGTAAATATAGTTAATATATTAGGAAACTTTCTTTTTATAAGTGGTGCATTTGGGATACCAAAGCTTGGAGTAGAAGGAGTTGCTATATCAAGTGTATTAAGCAGACTTATAGGAGTTATAGTTATAATATACATATTTAAACAAAATATAAAACAAAAAGTATCATTAAAACACTTAAATCCATTTCCTAAAGAAATATTTAAAAAGTTAATGATGATTGGTCTTCCATCTGGAGGTGAATCAGTATCATATAATTTTTCACAAATGGTGATATTAACATTTATAAATATGATGGGTACAAGCTCTGTTGCAACAAAAGCATATGTTGGAATATTGGTTTGGTTTTCTTTCATATATGGATCAGCAGTATCGCAAGCGAATCAAATAAGAGTTGGGTATCTTATTGGTGCTAATAAGGAAGATGAAGCCTATAAGAAAGTTTTGGAGACATTAAGACCAGCAGCATTTATTTCAGTAGGGGTTTCAATAGTGTTATTTATATTTAGTGATAATTTGCTTGGTATATTTACATCTAATCCTGAAATCTTAAAATTAGGAAAACAAGTTTTATTTATAGATGTATTATTGGAGTTTGGAAGATCCTTTAATCTTGTAATAATAAGAGGTATGCAGGCAGCTGGTGATATTAAATATCCTATATTTATAGGAGTTTTATCAATGTGGATTGTAGCAACAGGACTTTCTTATGTTTTCGGAATAGTTTTAGGATTAGGACTTAGAGGGATATGGATTGCAATGATGTGTGATGAATGTTTAAGAGGATTAATTTTCTACATAAGATGGAGAAGAGGGACTTGGAGATCTAAGAGTGTTGTAAATTAAGTCTAGATTAAGTATTATGTGTAATATATTTGATTTTTAAGGTTATCTTACACCATCTAGCTTTAATTATGCATATGTCAACATGACCTTAAAGAATAACCTGATATGAAAATAATAAATAACTATTATATTATAAATTTCATACAATAAAATGTGGTATAACATTTTAAAGGAGTTACAGATGTATAAAAAAGGAGATTTTCATATTCACTCAACATCTTCAGATGGTGGTTATACCCCAAAACAAGTTGTTAATTTTGCTAAAAAAAGAGGTGTTGATATAATTTCTTTAACAGATCATAACAATACTTGTGGTATAGATGAATCTATATTAGAGGGGGAAAGAATAGGAGTTAAAGTAATTCCAGGAGTTGAACTTTCAACTAAACATAAAAATGGAAGTAGAGTTCATATTTTAGGATATTTTAAAGATGAGAGTTATAAAGATGAACTTCTTGTTAAGATTTTAAAAGATGTGAAAAATCATAAGATAAATAATATAAAAAAAGTATTAGGAAGATATATAGAAATCAATAAAGGCGATGGATTATCGGTTGATAATGGAATTAAAATATTAAAATTTTTTGGAGCGACAGTTGTACTTGCGCATCCAGTACTTATCAATAGAAATGATTTTAAAGAAATTATAAAATTAGATTTTGATGGATTAGAGGCTAAGTATTTTAGCAATACAGATGAAGATACAAAATATTTTTTGGAAGTAGCTAAAAATAAGAACATTCTTTATACAGCAGGATCAGATTTTCATAATCATAATGAGTTTTATAGAGCACATGGGCTTATAGGTGATGTATATTTAAATGAAAATGAAATATATAATTTTCTTACAAAAGGAGGGTTGTATCCATACATTTGACTAAATTATCCTTAGGTACTACTGCGATTTTTACAAAGCTTTAGTTTTAATAAAAGGGATGTATCAAAATTTGATACATCCCTTTTTATATAAAAAATTATATATAACATTTGAGGATTTAAATTCAAACTATTATCTCTAAACTTTTAAATAACAAGGTATGGTTTGGTAAATTTTTTTTATGGAATAGTATGATTAGTTTTGAAATATTTGTTAAAAATGATATTATATTATGAGTGAATATAAAAATAGTTATATAAATATGGCTGAAAATGAATAGAGTTGGATCAAAAACAGTTATAAACGATCAAAACCATGTAATAATTATACTTTAAAAACATATTTTAGTTAAAAATATAAATGTTTTTGATTGATTTTAAATTAATTTGAACTAAAATGATTGATTTTTAAAAACAAATAGTTTATTATAAAGATATGGAGTGGTGAGAATGTTTACAGAAGAAAGATACAATATAATACTTCAAGAACTAAAAACAAAAGGAATAATTTCAGTTGTTGAACTAGTTAAATTACTAGATGCTTCTGAATCTACAATAAGAAGAGATTTAAATAATCTTCATAATGAAGGATTGATTAAAAAAATTCATGGAGGAGCAACATTAATAAGTGAAGGTACAGCAAAACATGATTATAAAGTAAATGTTAGAAAATCATTAAATGCAGATGAGAAAATTGAAATAGCAAGATATGCAGCTAATTTAATAGAAGATAGAGAGTTAATTTACTTAGATGCTGGTACAACAACAGAAGCTTTAATATCATTTATAGAAGCAAAAGATATAACTGTTGTTACAAATGCTATAGTTCATGCAAAAAAATTATTAGAAAAAAACATAAAAACTTTAATGTTGGGTGGAGAATTAAAAGCTGTTACTGAAGCAATTGTTGGACCTATAACTGTAGAAGATTTAAAAAAATATAATTTTACAAAAGGTTTTTTTGGTACAAATGGTGTAAGTAATAAAAATGGATATACAACGCCGGATGTAAATGAGGCTATGGTAAAAGCAGAGGCGATAAAAAGATGCAATAAAGCATTTGTTTTATGCGATGAATCGAAATTAGATGAGGTTAGTTTTATAACTTTTGGGACAATAAAAGATGCAACATTAATTACAAGCAGAATAAAAAATTTAGATATTATATATGATACTAATGTAATAGAGGTGAGTAAAAATGATTAATACAATAACTCTTAATCCTTCATTGGATTATATAGTAAAAGTTGATAATTTTAAAGTTGATTCATTAAATAGAAGTAATGATGAAGAAGTTTATGCAGGAGGAAAAGGAATAAATGTTTCTATAGTCTTAAATAATTTAGGTATAGAGAATACGGCATTAGGCTATGTTGCAGGCTTTACAGGAAATGAAATAGAAAGACAAGTTAAAAATCACGGTGTTGATTGTGACTTTATAAAATTAAAAAATGGTTTATCAAGAATTAACGTAAAGCTAAAAAGTAATGGAGAAACAGAAATAAACGGAGCAGGTCCAGAAATTACAAATGATGATTTAAATAAATTATATGAAAAACTTTCTGATTTAGAAGAAGGAGATTATTTAATATTGTCAGGTAGTATACCAAACAGCGTTCCTGATGATATATATCAAAATATAATGAAGAACCTATTGGAAAAGAATGTAGAATTTATAGTTGATGCAACTAAAGATTTACTTTTAAAGGTACTAAAGTATAAGCCATTTTTAATAAAACCTAATCATCATGAATTGGCTGAAATGTTTAATGTTGAGCTAAAAAATGATGAAGACATAATAACTTATGGTAAAAAGCTTCAAGAAATGGGAGCTAAAAATGTATTGATTTCAATGGCTGGAGAAGGAGCAATTTTATTACCTGAAAATGGACAACCCATAAAAAGAGAGGTGCCAAAAGGAATATTGAAAAATTCAGTAGGAGCTGGAGACTCTATGGTAGCAGGATTTTTAGCAGGATATATTAAAAATAATGATATAAAAGAAGCATTTAAAATGGGAATTGCAACAGGTAGTGCAAGCGCATTTTCTGATGAATTAGCAACAAAAGAAGAAGTAGAAAAACTATTATCTAAAATGTAAAAATGTAAGGAGGAATATTTAATGAGAATTGTTGATTTATTAAAAAAACAAGGCATTGAGTTAAACTTCAATCCATTTTCTAAAGATGAATGTATTGAGAAACTAGTAAACTTGATGGACAAAACAGGCAATTTAAATAACAAAGAAGAGTATAAAAAAGCTATTATAGCAAGGGAAGCACAAAGTACAACAGGAATTGGTGATGGAATAGCTATACCACATGGAAAAACTAATGCTGTTAAAAAAGCTTCATTAGCTGCAGCAGTATGTAAAAATGGAGTAGATTATGATTCATTAGATGGATCTTTAGCAAAATTATTTTTTATGATTGCAGTTCCAGATAATAGTGACAATTTACATTTAGAAGTTTTAGCTAGATTATCTACTATATTAATGGATGAAAAATTTAAAGATAGCTTAATTGATTGTAAAGATAAAGATCAATTTTTAAAACTAATAGATGAAAAAGAAAGTGAAAAATTTCCTGAAGAAGTTAAAGAAACTAAAAAAACTTCAAATAATGGTGGATATAGAGTTCTAGCTGTTACAGCATGTCCAACGGGAATAGCACATACTTATATGGCAGCAGAAAGTCTTGAAAATAAGGGTAAAGATTTAGGCATTACGATAAAAGTTGAAACTAATGGTTCTGGAGGAGCTAAAAATGTTTTAACTAAAAAAGAAATTGAAGAAGCAGAATGTATTATAATTGCAGCAGATAAAAATGTTGAAATGAGTAGATTTAATGGAAAAAGAGTTATAAAAACTAAAGTAGCCAATGGAATACATAAAGCAGAAGAATTAATCAATGAAGCTATAAGTGGAAATGCACCTGTATATCATTATAATGGTAATAGCAGTGCTGAAACAGAGAATATAGAAAATGAAAGCATAGGTCGTCAAATTTATAAACACCTTATGAATGGAGTATCACATATGTTGCCATTTGTAATTGGTGGTGGTATATTAATTGCATTAGCATTCCTTTTTGATGATTATAGTATTGATCCAAGCAACTTTGGTACGAATACACCACTTGCAGCATTTTTTAAAACAGTAGGTGGAACAGCTTTTGACTTTATGCTTCCAGTGCTTGCAGGATTCATTGCAATGAGTATTGGAGATAGACCAGCACTAGCAGTAGGTTTTGTTGGTGGAGCATTAGCTAATAAAGGCGGATCAGGATTCTTAGGTGCATTACTTGCAGGATTTATAGCTGGTTACTTAGTTGTTTTATTAAAGAAATTATTCGATAAATTACCTCAGAGCTTAGAAGGTTTAAAACCTGTATTATTATATCCTTTCTTTGGTATATTACTAATTGGAGCAATTATGGTGTTTGCTGTTAATCCACCGGTTGGTGCTTTAAATACTATGATTACAAATGGACTTAATTCAATGGGTGGAACTAGTAAAGTTCTTTTAGGTATAGTATTAGGTGGAATGATGTCAGTTGATATGGGCGGTCCTGTAAACAAAGCAGCATATGTCTTCGGTACAGCATCACTTGCAAGTGGCAATTTTGAAATAATGGCAGCTGTAATGGCTGGTGGTATGGTTCCACCACTTGCAATAGCATTAAGTACTACTTTCTTTAAAAATAGATATACAGTAAGGGAAAGACAATCAGGTCTTACTAACTATATAATGGGTTTATCTTTTATAACAGAAGGAGCAATACCATTTGCAGCAGCAGACCCATTAAGAGTAATACCAGCTTGTGTAGTTGGTTCAGCAGTTGCTGGTGGATTATCAATGTTCTTTGAGTGTGCTTTAAGAGCTCCACATGGTGGATTATTTGTAATAGGTATTATAAGTAATAAATTAGGTTATATTGGAGCAATAGCAGCGGGTGCAGTAGTAGGTATGATAATACTTTCAGTATTAAAAAAACCAATAAAAGATAATAAATAAACATCCAATACACCTATTTAGAGTAAATGATTATCTACTCTAAATGGGTGGTTTTTTATGATGTTAAAAAATATATATTTGATAAAAAACATTGCAATTTTGCCTAAACAGTGTTATACTGAATTAGTAATATATAAAGATTTTGTTAAGATAAATAGATTTCTCCTTTTAGAGAATTATATGAGTCAGTAGGAATCTTTAAATAATAAGGAGGAATTTAATATGGAAGATAAGACAATCGTATGTAAAGACTGTGGTCAAGAATTCATTTTTACAGTAGGAGAACAAGAATTCTACAAAGAAAAAGGATTTTCTAACGATCCAGTAAGATGCGCAGCTTGTAGAAGAGCTAAAAAAGAACAAAACAATAGAAGATAATTTGTGATTTTTAAGAGTTATAAGATTTTCTTATAACTCTTTTTTGTATATTTTAATATAATCTCCAGAGTATTCAGCACCATTTTCAAAATGCTTCCAACCTGTTTTCTCATAATAGTTATCAATATCTGTATATAAAAAGAGTTTAGAAAATCCAGCATTTTTACAGTAAGTTAGTACAAAGTCTTGTAATTTTTGACCAATACCTTTATTTCTATAATTTTCTTTTACATACAATGCTGATAACCATGGATATAAATCTTGTCTACTCACTAAATCAGCTCTCCACAAACTAATAGTGCCAACTAATTCATTATCTGAAAGAGCAATAAATGTTAAAGGTAAACTGTTTTTTTTAAAACTATGATTTATAATGCTTTCAAAAAAATCACGATTTGTTTCATTTCCAAATTCATTCCATAACCAATCAATTATGGTTTCTGTATTTTCTTTATAATCAGCTAAGTAGGCAATTTTAAGCACATTGAAGTCCTCCTATTTTACATTAAATTGAAAATTATACTTATAATTAAAATATAGTTTAATTATAACATAAAAAGGCATGAAATGGCAAAAATAGATAGGGTAAAATGTTACCATATAATTATAATGATACAAGTGTAATTATAGATAGTTATTGACGTTAAACATAAAGTGATTTAATCTATATATAGATATTTATCTATGCTAGGAGGAGTTATGGAAACAAAATATGAATTAAATTCAAAAATATTTAAAGCATTAAGTGATCCAAATAGAATAAAAATATTAGATTTACTTTCTTGTGGAGAAAAATGTGCTTGTAATATATTAGAGAATTTTGAATTTACTCAACCGACATTATCACATCATATGAAGGTATTGATAGAGTGTGGATTAGTGGATTGTAGAAAAGAAGGAATATGGAATCACTACAAATTAAATAGTGTAAATTGTAATAAATTGGTTTTGTTTTTAATGAATATAGTTACCGAGACAGAAGACTGTATTTGTAATAATATATTAAAATGTAAAGATAATAATAGTTAATATTTGTAGATGTATAAATTATAAGACTATATAATAGATCTTAAGTTACTTCAAGGTTTATTATACAGTCTCCATGTTTTTTTAGTTATGTTTGTAATTTTAATTCAACAGCTTTGGACAGTTCAATAAAGGTTTCTCCTAATGTGCAGTCATATACAAATATATCTACACCCATAGTTTTAGCTTTTCTAAGTGCATTGGCAAACTTAGGGTCAGTATCATCATTTGGTGAAAAACTTTTTACATTATCTAATTGAATTAAGAAAAGAACACCAGCTCCCATATTATTATTTTTAACTTCTATTAGTTCTAATAAATGCTTAGTTCCTCTTTCAGTTGGGGCATCTGGAAATCTACAAAATCCATCTTCCTCTAAGGTGACGCCTTTTACTTCTAAGTAATACTCATTATTTAAAGAATCTTCTAATTTAAAATCAAATCTACTATTTCCAAAGGTTTTTTCTCTAGAGATTTTTGTATATTTCTCTAGTCCTTTAATTCTTTTATTAATAAGAGCTTCTTCAACAACTTTATTTGGTATTTGTGAATCAATATTTATTAATTTGTCACCTTTATATGCACCAATTAAGCTAAATTTAGTTTTTCTATTTGGACCATTTTCTTCTCTTATTAGTGCTTTGCAACCAGGTATTAATATTTCTTTGCATCTACCTGTATTAGGTACATGCACTAATTCTTCTTTTCCATCTATAATAACATATCCTTGAAATCTATTTGGACGTCTTACAAATTCAACTATTTGCGTATTTTTTTTAAATATCATATGCTCCTCCAATATTTTAAATATAATATTTTAATTGTTTAAATCTATTTAGTCTTTTATTATTTTTCGAAACTAAATAGTGAATATGCTGTATCATTGCGAACATAATCTAACGTTCCAATTGTAAAATCATAAGTAGTTATATATCCATAATCATTAGCTCCAAATAGAATCGCTTCATGACTAAAATTTTCGTTAGGATTATCAATAACTTTTTCTATTGGCACTAATTTATCTTTGAAAGAATTTTTCATATCCTTATATTTTGTTTTTTGTAAGGTATTTGTATATACAGAATAAGAATACATATCAGCACTGTTAATATTATGTAATTGAATAGTACGTCCATCATTGCTAACTGTTACTTCACAATATTCATCGCCTTGGGTCATAGAACAGTCAATTTCTTGTAAATCAATACTATTAATAATTTGTAATTCATTTAAATCATAAATAAAAAGTCCAAAATAATCATGAAATATTATTATATCATCAGATGCATAATCAAGTGTTACCATATCTACACCAACGCTTTGTTCTAAAGCCCATTTAGCAGGTGAAGGTTCAAGGGTACTTTTCTTTGAATTATTACAACCATTTAATAAGATTAAACAATTTAACATTAATAATAAAAAGAATGATTTTTTAATAGATTTATAAGTAGTCATATAAATATCCCCCATATGTATAATATAATTTGTTGAGTTTTAACAAAAATATAAGTAAAATTTTCAATACTAAAATCTAAATAATTTGATAATAATATCATTTTGAAGATTATAGCATAAATATATATTAATTACTATTAAGATAAAATGCATATGTGTAAGATAAAAGTGTATTATGTATTTATAAGGGAATAAAATATATTTTGTTTTTATATTAAGAGTAAATCATACTAAAAATTAATGAATAGAATTGTTGTTCTCTAGTTATGATATAATGTATATATATAACAAGAGTAAATAAAGAAATGTTTTAGAAAAAGGGTAATAGGGTATTGCAACATTAAATTAATAAAAGGGGAGATTTTTATGAGGGAAAAAATGAAAACAATAGCAATAGTCACAAGTTCAGTTTTAATTGTAGGTATATTATACATATACAATAATACTCATATGACAACTCCAACTTCAATTGAAAAAGAACCTAATATAGAAACTAGTGAAACTACTAATGATAACGCAAATAAAGAAGAGATAACTATTAGTGAAGAAAGTATAGAAAATAAAGAAAAAAGTGATAGTGGCAAAATCGTAAATGATAAAAATAAGGAGAATATTGAAAAAGATTCTAAAGGTAATTTAATATTTAAAAGTAATTTAGGATTTTCAATGACTTTTCCAGATACTTGGAAAGACAAATATAGGATTATAGAAGAAAGCAATTCAGTAGCTGTTTATTTTAAATCATCTGATTCTAGCATTGACCCAAAATCAGGACTATTTTTTCTTATAATTAAGCAAGATGATTCATTAGATCCAAGTATGTTTGATACGATTGATGTTGAAAACTATGTTACTGTAAATGATGATACTTATTTTATAGGTGGTCCAACAGATATATCATTGAATGAAAATGCATCTGATTTTAATACATTTATTTCTATGAATAAAGACCGTAAAGATATAATAGAAAGTATAGTGAGCTTAAAGTAAAATAAGATTTAATATGTATAGCCTACAAATAATATAATTAGAGTTAAATGTTTATGTATAAAAATAGGTATCTAAAAATAATTTTTAGATACCTATTTTTTAGTTATTTAATTAAATCTTTATTCCAGATAAAAAGTTGATCTGAATTATTTAAACAACCAAAAAGGTTCTTTTTAAAACCTGGCATTTTATTATTAAGTTCATCAATCAATTCTTTTATATCCTGTCTTTTGGTTTTACCATCAGCAGGGCATGGATTCTTTATAACTGGAAAATTAAATTTTTTAACAACACTTTTAATGCTGTGCTCCTCTATATAAACCATTGGTCTTATTAATGTTATAGTATTTTTATGCATAAGTGTTTTTGGTGAAAAACAGTTAATTCTTCCTTCATAGCACATTGATAGCATAAGAGTTTCCAAAGCATCATCTTTATGATGACCAAGCGCAACTTTATTGCAACCTAATTTTTCTGCATTATTATGCAAAGCACCACGTCTAAGATTTGCACATAAAGAACAAGGATTTTTTTCTTTCCTTAAGTCAAACACAATCTTTTTTATATCTGTTTGTATTTCATAAAAAGGAACTTTTAAATTTTCACATAATGTGTATAGGGGAGAATTGTCTACACCACCTGGATTTAAGGTAATTGCTATAAGCTCAAATTTTTGGGGTGAAAAATTCTTGTATGTATTTAAAAGATATAGTAGAGTTAAGCTATCTTTTCCGCCAGAGAGTCCAACAGCTATTTTATCTCCATCTTGAATCATATCAAAATCATTTATTGCTTGTCGCATTTTACTAAGAAGTTTTTGCATTTAATATATTCCTCCTAAAAAGTCTGTACAAATAATTATATTATAGAAAAAACATAATTTCAAAGATATTAAATATTTATTTTTGATTTTAAATTTTACTGCAATTACTGTATTTTCACAAATAAAAACCCTTATAGTAGCTAAAAATCATATAAGAATTTTTATATCTACTATAAAGGTTACACTTTATTAAGGATAAATTATTTTTAGATATTTAAGGATTAAATTTTTTTTCAAATTCATCAACTGGTATAGGCTTTGAAAAAAAGTATCCTTGAACCATATCACATCCAATCTGAGTTAAAAAATCTACTTGAGCTTGAGTTTCTACTCCCTCAGATAAAACTGAAATATTAAGATCTTTAGCCATTTTTACAATATTAGATACGATTATTTTTTCATTAGCACTTACATTGTTGTTAGGAAAAAAGCTTTTATCTAATTTTAAAACATCTATAGGAAGTTCCTTTAAAAGATTTAAAGAAGAATATCCAGCCCCAAAATCATCCATTGAAAAAGTAAATCCAAGGTTTTTTAATTCAGTTATTTTACTTAATACTTCTTTTATATTATCAAGAAAAATATTTTCAGTAAGTTCAAGCTCTATTAAATTTATTGGAATACTATATTGTTTAATTAGAGTGATTAATCTAGAGATAAAAGTATCATTATTTATATGAACTCTTGATACATTCATAGAAATCGGTAGCAGTCTCTTTTTATTATCCATCCAATTACGAAGAACTTTAAAAACTTCTTCATAAACATAAAAATCTAACTCAACAATAAATCCATTTTTCTCAAACAAGGGAATGAATTTTCCGGGATAAAAAATCACATTATCAGGGGTAATCCATCGTACAAGAGCTTCAGCGCCAACTAATTTTTTTGTAGAAAGTTGAATTTTGGGTTGTAAATATATTACGAATTCTCTGTTATCTAAGGCATCAATCATACGATTTTCTATCTTTTTTTCTTCAGTAGCTTTTATATGAAGTTTAGAATCATAAAATGCAAATTGGCTTTTATGTGAACCTTTAATAGTTTTTCGAGCTATATTCGCTTTGTCAATCATTGAAACTAAGCTATCATTTACATTAGTTATTAAATAAATCCCACTAATTATAGAGATTTTTATATGATTAAATTCTTCTTTTTGAAACTTTAATATTTCATTATTAAAATTTATAAGTCTATTTTTAAATTTTTCAATATCAGTGTATTTTATAAGAGTTAAAAAATTATCAGAAGAAGCTCTACATACTAATTCATCTTTGTCAAGAAGTGTAGATAAAAGATAAGAAAATTTAACTAAAACTTTATTTCCAATAGCATAACCAGCAGTCTCATTTATATATTTAAATTTATCAAAATCTGAACATATAAGTGCATATTTATTATTTGACTTATTTAATAGTTCATTAGCCATTACTTCGAATTTTGGTAATGTCATTAAGCCTGTTAAAGAGTCTTTAGAGATAATTCTATCTAAAAAATTTGTTATATCAGAAAAATACATTAGTCTTGCTTGAATATTTTTAGGTAAGGTTATTTTACAAGCTGTCATACTTATCCAAGTTTCGAGTACTGGATTAAAAAATTCAACTGTATTAGTATTATTATCATAATTTAATTTAGATAATGGACAATGCATACAAGGAATATCGCTATTAAAAAAAGCTTTATAACATACTTCACCGCATTTTGCATTTGGAAAGATGTTTTTTAAATTAGGACTCATATATAATAGCTCATAGCTATCATCTTTTAAAACATAGGTATATAGATTTTGATTTTTGGCAATGGATTGGAAAAAATGTTTTTCTTCTTCAAGACGTTGAGTAGTGCGTATCTTCAACAAATAAGAAGCTATTATTTTTGTTATTGTAGTAAACAACTTGATTTCATTTGCAGTCCAAAAATGATTTTCATAGGAATTATAGAAGTTAACACATCCTTTATACTGTTCATTATCTTTTATAAGACATTGTAAAAATGATTTTACATTAAGCTTATCATAAAGCTTTTTATTTTTTTCTGGCAGAATTAAATTTGAATAATCGTTACAAATAAATACATCATCATTATTAAAGATAGAAAAATAATATAGCCAATCATTAAACAATAAATTTTTCAGCTCATTTTTATAACAAGGTATTTCATAATTACACCATTCATGCGTAATATTAAAATTAGTATCCTCTGAGGAATATTTTAGTATGCTTATTCTACTTAAATTAAAGTACTCCCCAATTTTAGATAAAATCAAAACTATAGCATCATCGATATCTTTAGTTTCAGAGAGTATATCAAATGAGTATGAAATTAATTTATTTTTAAAAGTGTTATTATATCTGTTGTACAAATTGTTTTTTGAATGAAAATTGAAGATATCACTTTCTTTAAAAACATCTATTTTATTTTTATCATAGAATTCAAAGCAATCCTTACCATATCTTTTAGCTAAATAAAGAGCATGATCAGATTTTTCAAAAAGGTCATAATAAGCAATCCCATCATTTGGATAAATAGATATTCCAATACTGCAAGAAATACTATGACTTTTATCTATATATATATTTTTTATAGAATTACAAACTGTATAAGCCTTAGTGGTAATCATTTCTGTATTAATAATGTTTTTAAAAAATACAATAAATTCATCGCCTCCAACACGTCCAACAATGTCATCTTTGTCAAAACAAGATTTTAAAGTATCGGAAACTTTTAATAAGATATTATCACCGAACATATGACCTAAATTATCATTTATAGATTTAAAATTATCAATATCAATAATCATAAGAGCATGTGAGGTTAAAGTATTACTTTTTAAGAAGTCTTCAATTAATACTTTACTTGCGGTTTTATTATATAACTTAGTTAGAGGATCTAATTGAATTTTTAATTTTAATGTTTCAATCTCTAATTTTTGATGGGTATTTTTATTTTCTGTTATATCATTAAGAATACATATAAATTGATAATTGCAATTTTTATTAGATATACACCGACCCATTAGAAGTAGCCAACTAAAATTAGTATCATTTTTATTAATTCTAAATTCAATTTTAATATCGTCTCCAACATTATGTTTAGTCACAAAAATGTTCTTAAACAAATCTATATCTTCTTTATAAATGATTGAAAGAACATCATTTTTACAATCTTTATTAAAAATATCTTTCTTTAATCCAAGAATCTTAAAAAATTCAAGATTTGCGTAAGAGATTTTAAAAGAATTATTAAAAACAATAGTAGCTAATCCACATAAATCAGAATTATAAAATAATTTAATTAAAAATTTATTGAGAATTGGTTGTAGTAAAGAAGTTATTTTATCTTTAAGTTTACTCATAATATATCCTCGCTTTTATAAAATATAAAATAGTATTAAGAAATTATAAGTTTAAGTTGTTATTTTATCACTATTTTTTATAAATATTAAAGAATACAAGGTAGGGAAGTGATAAAATAATTTTTTCTAATCTTAAAATAAAGTTAAGTATTAATAATAAGGATAACTTAACTAAAGATTAGAATGATTTGAAAACAAGTTTCTTAATTTATTATATTTACATACTAATGCTAAGGTGCAATTTTCTAAATAAAAAAAGTGGCTAATTGCCACCTCTTTTTTATCCCCATAATTTTTTTTCAAACATTTTGATAGGCATAGGTTTATCAAAAAGATATCCTTGAGCCATATCACAACCAATCTCAGTTAAAAAATCTGCCTGTTCCTTTGTTTCAATACCTTCCGAAATTACTATTATATTTAAATCTTGAGCCATTTTAACTATATTAGAGATTATTACTTTTTCCTTTGAATTTATAGCTGAATTAGGAAAAAATTCTTTATCTAATTTTAAAACATCAATAGGTAAATCTTTTAAAAGATTTAATGATGAATATCCAGAACCAAAATCATCAATAGAACAAGTAAATCCAAGAGCTTTTAACTTAATAATTGCATTAAGTAAAACTTGAATATTATCAAAAAATATACTTTCAGTTAACTCAAGTTCTATTAGGTTAGTCGGAACGTTATATTTTTCTGTCAATTTTTTTAATCTAGGAATAAAGTCACTATCATTTATATGAGACCTAGACACATTTAAAGAAATAGGTATAACTTTTTTACCTTCTTGTATCCATGAATTCATTTTTTTAAATACCTCTTCATAAACATAAAAATCTAATTCAATTATAAAACCATTCTTTTCAAATAAAGGAATGAATTCATTTGGTGGTATAAGTTTTTTACTTGGGCTCATCCACCTTACCAAAGCTTCAGCTCCAACTATTGTTTGAGTTGGAAGGTCAATTTTAGGTTGCAAATATACTAAAAATTCGTTATTTTCAAGTGAAGAAAACATTAAATTTTCAATTTCTTTCTCTTTGGTAATTTTTAAATGCAATTCATGGTCATACAAAGCATATTTACTTTTATGAGATCCTTTAATTGTTTTTCGTGCAATATTGGCACGATCTATCATTAAAGATAAGTCTGTATCTTCTGAGTTTATTAAATATACACCACATATAACTGGAATTTTTAAATTATTAAAATGTATTTTTTGAACTTCTATGAAATTTTCATTAAAATTCTTAAATCTATTTTTTAAAGATTCTAGATTATCATATTTTAATAATATAATAAAATTATCTGCAGAAGCTCTGCAAATTAATTCTCCAGCAAACAAGAATGAAGAAACAAAGTGTGCAAAATGGACTAAAACTTTATTTCCAATAGCGTATCCAGAAGTTTCATTTATATATTTAAATTTATTAATATCACAATAAATAAGAGCAAACTTAGTATAAGATACATTTGTTAGTAAGTTTTTTGCAAGCACCTCAAATTTAGCTAAAGTGAGAGCACCTGTTAAAGTATCTTTTGAAGTTATTCTATCAATAAAATTAGTTACATTAGAAAAACAAATTAAGTTTGCTTTATTGTCTAATGATAAATTTATTTCAGAAGCAGTAGTACTAATCCAACCTTTTAAAAAACTATTATAAAATTCTATTGTGTTGCTACGAATATCCTTTTTATAGAGGTCAGTAAGAGGGCAGTATTTACAAGGAATATCACTATTACCAATAACTTTATAACATACATCCCCAACTCGAGCATTAGGATATAGATCTTGGGTATTAGGACTAAGATATATAAGCTTATATGAATTTGGTTTTAACATGTAAGTATATAAACTCTGATTTTTAGCAACAGCTTGGGTTAAAAGTTTTTCACTTTCTAAAAGTTCCTTAGTACGCATATTCAAAAGATAAGAACCTATTATTTTAGTTATTGAAGTAAAAGATTCAATTTCAAAGTCTGTCCATACATGGTTTTCATAGCAGATATCAAAGCAAACACATCCTTTAAATTTACCATTATCAAGAATTGGACTTTGAAAAATAGATTTACTTTTAAGTGATGCATATAGCTTACTTAATTTATTAGGTAAATTATATGTATAAATATTTGAACAATTCAAATTACCGTTTTTATAAAAATTAATCAAATAAGTTTTCAAATTATTAAATTCCAAGTTCTGCATAATATACTTTGAAGGCAATATATTATTATCACACCATTCATAAGTGGTTCCAAGCAATGTATCATTATCAGAAGTTTCTAAGATACTTATACGACTTAATTTAAATGAAGTACCTATTTTAGCTAAGATTAAATTTATTGCACTATTAACATCTTTTGTTTCGGACATTATATCAAAAACATAATTACAAAAGTTATTTTCGAATCCATGAATAAATCGTCTATAACTTTCATTTTCAGTATAATAATTAAGTAAATGATCTTCATTTTTATTAGAAGAATTTAATTTAGGATTAAATAGTTCAAACTTATTTTTTCCATTATTTTTTGAACTATAAAGGGCTTTATCAGCTTTTTTAAATAGTTCATCATACGTAGTTCCATGAGTAGGGTATATAGATATACCTATACTACATGAGATTTTAAAATCGTTATTTTCTCCAGTATAAATGTCTTTAAAAACATTACAAAGATCATTTGCTTTTTGAGCTATTAATTCATAGGAACCAATATTTTTTATAAAAATTATAAATTCATCTCCACCAATACGTCCTACAATGTCGGATTCTTTAAAAACCTTTTTTATACTAGATGAAACTTCAGAAAGAACAGAATCACCAAACATATGACCTAAATTATCATTTACCGCTTTAAAATTATCAATATCAATAATCATAAGTGCATGATATTTTTCTTTAGCAACTGTAGTAATATATTTTTCAATTAGAGACTTAGTAACCACTTTGTTGTAAACTTTAGTAAGTGGATCAAGTTGTGCTTTTAATTTTAAAGCTTCATTTTCTCTTTTTTCTTTATCTATATTTACTATATTTCCAATTGCCTTAATTGGTTTTTTATCATCAAACAATATAGTTGCTTGCACTTTAAACCATGTGTATAAATTATTAATACCATTAATTCTAAGATCTGTTGTAATAAAATCTTTTCCAGATGAAAGGGATTTCATTAGATTTAAGAATTTAGGTATATCTTCTTTATAAATTAGATTACTGTTTATTGTTTCATAAACAAAATTAGGTATATTGTAATCTTTTCCAGTAATATTAGTATATTTAATTGAATAAACCATTTTACAAGTTAGAATATCATAATCAAATAATATATTGTTTGATTGTTCAGCAATTATTTTATAACGTTTTTTTTCTAATTCTAAATCATGTTGTATTTGCTTAGATTCGGTAATATCAACAAGTATACAAAGAAATTCAGGCAAATTTTTATCAGTAATAAATTTATGACCACTTAGTAAAATCCAAATTGTTTCTCCGTTTTTTTTCTGTAATTTTATTTCTACTTTTATACCATTATTAATAGATGTATTATGTAACAAGGGGTCTGTTAATTTAACTAAATCTTCTTTATTAATAATTTTAATAACTTGATTATTCATTAAATCTTTAAATTCTTCACGCGTATATCCTATTAACTTATAAAATCCATCATTTGCATAATTAATTGAAAGAAATTCATCACAAGAAATAGTAGCCACTCCATCATCAATACTATTTGTTATGTGTTCAATTTTTATAGTTTTATCTTCTATAATTTTTTGTAAAAGATTATAACTATATTTCCCCATACTTTCAGGGAAAAATTCATTATGTTTTTGTGTAGTATCTGCAACAGAGTTATGAATATGGCATATTTTAAATTTATCATTAACTAATTTACACAATAAGGTTAATCTGGTGGGAACTTTAATTAATGTTTTATTTTCTAAACTACTTTTGTAAGTTACTTCTCCAAATACTAAAACAACCTTATTAGAAATAACAATAGTGTGATACTGTTCTTCTTCAATTTGAAATTTAAGATTACTAGTTTTCTTTTCAAGCTCAAAAAGTCTTAAAGCATCATCTATGTTAGTACAGATATCTTTAGCACCAGTACCAATCCAAGATATACTACTTTCGTCCATATTTTTCAGGATAATTTCAAAGTTTCGTTCTATAAAGTAAGTGTGTACTATTTTTTTAGCGAATATTTCTGCTTGTTGAACAAGTTTGTCCATAATATAGGCCTCTCTTTCACACAAATAAATCTATATAGTAAATAATAATGCTTTTTTTAATATAAAAAATTAAAATTAAATTAGTCTATAACAACTTATAGTATAGCATATTATAAGTTTTAGGAAAATATTATAATAAAAACACTTTTATGTTAATTTATGACCTTATAAGATGCTTATTTAAGAAATATTATACATTAATGTATATATGAGTTGAATTTAGAAAAGTATTGGGTAAATCAAATAAAAAATAATATAAAACTATTGATGAATATTGTAAAAATAATTAAAATATTATGGAAAGTAACTCAATGTTTGCTACTATATATGATATAATTATTTCTAACATATTAAATTATTAAAATAGTAATATTGTTTTAATACAAATGACAAAAGACATTAATAATTGACTTAAGGGGAGAAAAAATAGGTGAAAAAAAGATATCTAACTAAGATAATACTGACTTCTTTAACAATTACCATGTTATTAAGTTTAAATTCAGTAACTGCATATGCTGCATGGCAAAAAGATTCACAAAATAAGTGGAGCTGGCTTGAAAATGATACTAAAGCAACTGGATGGAAAAATATTGATAATTCTTGGTATCATTTTGATGCCAATGGTATTATGAATACGGGATGGTTAAAAGATAATGATGGAAAATGGTATTACTTATTAACTAGTGGAACATTGCAAGTAGGATGGTTTAAGGATAATGATAATAAGTGGTATCACCTATCTAGAAGTGGGGCTATGGATATAGGATGGCTTAAGGATGAAAATAATAAATGGTATTATCTTTCAAATAGTGGTGTCATGCTTACAGGATGGTTAAAAGATAAAAATGAGAAATGGTATTACTTATCAAATGATGGATCAATGGATACGGGTTGGTTAGAATATAATAGTAATATTTATTATCTTAATTCTAGTGGTGAGATGGTAACTGGAAAATTAACAATTGATGGAGAGATATATATTTTTTCTGAAAGTGGTCAATTAATAAGTAAAGAAATATCTAATTCAATTGAAAGTGATGGGACAAGTACTGATGAAATTAGAAAAGGATATGTTATAACAGAAAGTTCACCATTAAATGTAAGAGAAGAACCATTAGCTTCATCAAATATATTAGGAACTGTACCTAAAAAAAGTAAAGTAAAGGTTATAGGAAATGAAGTAAATGGTTTCTATAAAATTTCATATGATAATTTGACCGGATGGTCAAGTAGTGAATGGATAAAACTTATAAGCGATGAAGATGATATAATAGATGATGATTTAAATGAAGAATTAAACGTAGAGCTTGGCGAAGAAAGAACAGGACCACCGTCTCTAGATAATAAATATTATTATTCAAATAATAATATATTTTATAAAGTAAAACTTTCACCACCATTTTTAAAAGATGATGGAAGTCCTATAGTAGGAAACTGCACATGGTATGCATGGGGACGTATATGGGAACTTACTGGACAAGCACCAATTGATGCAAAATTCCTAGGAAATGGATATGAATGGTGGCAATCTAATCTTGATACGGGTAAATATAAAACGGGAAATAAACCTAGAGTAGGAGCTTTAGCAGTATGGAAACCATCTTTAGCAGGTTCAGGTGGATTTGGTCATGTTGCAGTAATTGAAAAAATAGAAAATAATAAAGTATATATATCAGAATCATCTTGGCATGGATCACTGTTTAAATATAGAGAACTATATAATACACAAGATTTATACGGATATATATATTTAGATGAACCAAATTATTAATAAGAACATAATAAAGTTATTAATAAGAACATAATAAAGTGCTCTAACTAAATTTTGAAATATAGTTAGAGCACTTTATTATATTATTTTTAGGCTATGTTTTAAAATCTTTTTTTGTTAGCTAAGTAGTTTTTATGAATTGCATTAAAGAAAAAATTGGTGATTTTTTCATTAGTTTTATCATCATCATCATTTACTTTATTTGAGATATTGTTATAATAAGTCTTAGGTTTTTTAAAATTTTCTTTATTTCTTAATGGTATTACTTTTGCTTCACTTCTAATCAGTTTATTACCGTCTTTTATAGTAGTTGATTTTATGTTATTTTTATATTTAATATACATTAATTCCATGCCTACTTAACCTCTCAATATCATAATTTTTACTTATGATTTAATATATGTCGCTTATTTTTAAAATATACATAATAATTCAATGTTATGTTAATTTTTTGATATTATAGTATAATAAGTATATTAAGGTAATTAAGGGGATCAATGAGAAATGGAATTTGGAGCCAAAGTTGTTAATGGGAAAATAATAATAGTAGATAAGGTTGATAAAGAACTAAGTTCTATAGTTAATCAGCCTATAACCATAAAAGTATGTAACAATATAGAATTATATATCAACAAAAAACGTTGTAAGGTAAATAATGTTTATGAAGTTACATCAAATGATGAAATAGAATGTAAACGTGTAAGTACAGAGGAAGTAAGAGAAGCTGTAGTTAATATATCAAAAAATAAAATGAAGGCTTTTATGACAGTAAATTATGCACCTAAAATAGAATATGGTCTTAAAGATAAACAATGTTTTTTAAACTTAGCTTTAACTACTGAAGTAATAAGTGAAAAATATCCAGAGCCTTTTAGTATAATGGAGTTAAAGAATATATTAAAAGAAAAGAGAGTTATATATGGTATAAATGAAGAAGCTTTAAAAATTGTATCAGAAAATAAAGGAAAAGAAATTATTGTTGCTCAAGGGCAAGAGCCTATAACAGATATACCATCTGAAATAAAACCTTTATTTATACAAACTAAAATGTTTTTCCCAGATATTGATTCACAAGAGAAAGTGGATTATAAAAATTTATTTAGAATTTCAAATGTGAAAGCTGGAGATAAAATAGCTGAAATAATTCCAGAAGTTCTTGGAAAAGATGGTATAAATGTATTTGGGCAAATTGTAAAAAAGGACTATATAAGGAATGAACCAATAAAAACATCTAAAGGGTGTAAGATAGAAAATAATGATGTTATAGCATTAATAGATGGGAAAGCACACATATTAAATAGAAGCATTGGAGTTAATCCAGTGTATTCTGTAGAAAGTGTAAATATGGAAACGTGCAATATTGCTTTTTATGGTGATATTGAAGTTTATAATAGCGTTGATGATCACATGAGTGTTAATGCTGGTGGTGCCTTAGATGTAAGCCATAATGTAAATACATCTAATGTAGTTACAGGAGGGGAGATTACGATTTTAGGAAGTGCAATTAGCTCTAAGATTTTATGTGGTCAAATTGATATGCAAAAAAAAGATTATTCTCAGTTATTAAACTTATATAAGAAAAATATTTCATCAATAATTAGTATTATGAAACAAGCAAATTTAGAAAATATGAAAATGGATTTTAGAACAACACTAAACTTAGTAATAGATACTAAGTTTAAAGACTTTAAAAAGATATCTTTAGATATAGTATCAACTAATATAAAAAATAAAATAAGATATAACAAACTAGTGGATCTAATTAGAGATAAGGTTCTTATGAATGGTATGCTTGATTTACATTCTATGAGACAATTAAATAATTTTAATAATATATTAGATAATGAATTAGAATACTATAATAAAAATATTATAGTGCCTTTAGATGTAAAATTGAATTATTGTCAAGATTGCTATATAAAATCCACAGGAAATATTATAATAAATGGTAATGGAGAATATACTTCTTATTTAAATGCTATGAAAGATATAATATTTGCTAAACCTAATTCAGTTGCTAGGGGTGGATTGTTAGACGCACAAGGCAATATAAGTGCAGGAATTGTAGGAAGTAGTGCTTGTGTAGCTACAGCTTTAAAAGTTCCTAAGTCTGGACGAATAAGTGCTACAATTGCTTATCCAAATACAAAGTTTTGCTTTGGAAATTCTACATTAATATTAGAAGAAAAACTTGAAAATATTAATGTGTATTATGATGAACATTTTAGGAGTATTGAAATTTCTAAATCAGCATATAGTAAAGTTGAAAAATATAGTTAAATTAAGATTATATATTAATCTTATTTAGAGTAAAATATTGAAGAAAAGTAATATTTAGATGATAATAATTATATAAAGCAAAATGAAAATACAATAATTATTCCGCCATTGCATTTGGAAAGAGTGCATGGCTAAAAAAATCGACAGTTCTAAAGTCGCCTTGGCGATTTTGTTCTATAATGTTATAACTATATTATTAAGAGAGAAGGTAATTAAATGAAAGCTTATGAACGTTTATTAAACTATGCCAAGGTGTATACTACATCAGATGAAAATTCATTAACACATCCAACAACCAAGAGACAATTTGATTTAGCTAATTTACTTGTAGAAGAAATGAAGGCACTTGGTATTGAGAATGTTAGATGTGATGAGAATTGTTATGTTTACGGATTTATTCCAGCAACTAAAGGTTATGAAGACAAAAAGAGTATAGGACTTATAGCTCATATAGATACAGCACCAGCTGCATGTGGAGAAAATGTAAAACCACAAATAATTGAAAATTATGATGGAGGAGATATTATATTAAAAGGAAATAATAGCGTATTATCTCCCAAAAGATTTCCACATCTAAAAACTTTAAAAGGAAGAACTGTCATTACAACTGATGGAACAACACTTCTTGGAGCAGATGATAAAGCTGGTATTGCTGAAATACTTACTGCATGTGAAATTATAATGAATGACAATATACCTCATGGAAAGATCTGTGTAGGTTTTACACCTGATGAAGAAGTGGGTCAAGGTGCCGATCTTTTTGATGTTAAGAATTTTGGAGCAGATTTTGCTTACACAATTGATGGTGGAATAGAAGGCGAAATAGCGTATGAAAATTTTAATGCAGTAGGTGCAAAAATAGAAATAAGTGGAGTATCTGTTCATCCAGGAAGTGCTAAAAACACTATGATAAATGCTTTAAATGTAGCAATAGAATTTAATTCTATGTTACCGGCTTGTGAAAGACCTGAATACACAGAAGGGTATGAAGGATTTTATTATTTAGAAAAATTAAGTGGAAACACAGATAATGCTAGTATGGAATATATATTACGTGATCATGATGCAGAAAAAATTCAAGTTAAAAAGTCTATGATGAAATTAGTTGAAAAACTTCTTAATGAAAAGTATGGAGAAGGAACAGTTAAAGTAACATTAAAGGAGCAGTATAGAAATATGGTTGAACTAGTAAAACCTTGTTTCCATTTAATAGATAATGCAATAGAAGCTATGAAAGACTTAAATGTTACTCCAATTGTTGAACCAATTAGAGGTGGAACAGACGGTGCAAGATTAAGTTATATGGGACTTCCATGCCCCAACTTAGGAACTGGTGGATTTGCATATCATGGTGAATTTGAACATATAACAGTTGAAGGCATGGATATTTGTACAAATATAATAATAGAAATATTAAAAAGATACGCCGAGGAATAATTAAATTTTATTCTCTGGTTATGTTTAAATGAATGTTGATATATGCGTAAGCAAAGGTAGATGGAGTAATTAGAAGAACAAGGTGGCGTAGCTACTTTGTTCTTAATATGATACTTTAGAATAAAAGATAGGCATGGAGGAAATTGGGGATGGCAAAGGTTGTTGAAGTTAAGGGCATAAAAATAGGTGATGGTATACCTAAGATATGTGTTCCTATTATAGGCATAACAAGTAAAGAAATATTAGAAGAATCAAGAAGTTTAAAAGATTTAAATTTAGATATAGTTGAATGGCGTGTTGATTTTTATGAGTATGTTGATAATATAGAAAAAGTAAAAGATACTCTTTTAAAATTGACGAAAGCTTTAAATGGTATACCAATTCTTTTTACGTTTAGAAGTAAAAAAGAAGGAGGAGAAAAAGAAATTGCTATTGAATATTACATAAAATTAATTCATGAAATAATAAAAACTAAATTAGTAGATCTAGTTGATGTTGAATTATTTACAGGTGATGATTTTGTAAAAGAAATAGTAGAAGTTGCACATAATAATGAAGTTAAGGTTGTTATGTCAAATCATGATTTTTTAAAAACTCCATGTAAAGAAGAGATTGTATCTAGATTAGTTAAGATGATAGAATTAAATGCTGATTTACCTAAAATAGCAGTTATGCCTCAGGATAAAAATGATGTTTTAACTTTACTTTGTGCTACAAATGAAATTAAGCAAAAATATCCTGATAATGCAATAATAACTATGTCTATGAATGGCATTGGAGTTATAAGCAGATTAACTGGAGAAATTTTTGGATCTTGTTTAACTTTTGGTGCTTCAAAAAAAGCATCAGCTCCTGGTCAAATAGGAGTTCAAGAATTACATTCTGTACTTCAATTATTGCATAAAAGTATATAATTTAAAGGGAGCTGTTACTAGAACTGCTCCCTTTTGATATATAGAAAATTGTAGAATTTTAATATATATTTCTTATAAGGTCTATAGATTTCCAGAGCATGAACTTTCAATTTTTATTTGTAAAATGCTAACTAAAGCTTAGTGAAGTTACTTAATTTATTGTTTAAATTTTTTCTAATGATTTATAGAATTATGGTATAAATAGTTTTCACCAAATAAACTTAAAGAAATTTTGAATTCTGGCATTCCACAGCAGTAAGGTGCAATTTCATATTGTTGATAATATATTATAAGATTATCTCCATCAATATAAAAATTTACATCATCATTGATTCCTTCAAAATTTATTGCAGATTCAAAATAATTTTCGGGATTAGTAGCAATTTGTTTTGATATTGAATCATTTATTATTTTTTTATAATCATATCCATTAGTAAACAAATTATTTAAAGACACTAAATCCTTTGTATTTTTATCAATTGTATATGAACTTCTTAATGTATTTCCATGAGCTCCTCCAGAATATCTATAGATATCCATATATAAGCTTATTAAAGAATCAGATTGGTTAGTTAGTTTATAATCTATATTTACTTCATATGGAAAAGCTACAAATTCTTTCCCAAACATATCAAAATCCTCTTTACTGTAAGCTCTCATTTCACTTAAAAGTAAATCAATATCATTATTAATTTTTTTGTTTAAAATGTTGATTTTTTCATTATTATCTTCAGCTTTAAAGTTAAATAATTTAATATTTTCTTTTAAGTATGCTGAGTCATTAGCTATAGTATTTTCTACTACTTGTATTTTTGAAGTATCATTAATAATAGTAGCAGCATTTGCCTTTTGTCCATAACCTAAAAATATACTGGTAGTCATTATTAGTGCCAAGCTAGCTAATATTATTTTACGTATATAATTTCTTTTCATAGTATCGTCTCCTTACTGTTTTTTATTTCTTTAATACTATATTAATTCAAAATTTACCAAACTTTGTTACAAATGACTTACAAAAGAATTTCAAATAGTTTGCTTTTATAATGATAAAGTTAATAAATCAAATGATATTTTGTATATGTATAAGTAAAGATGAATGGAGTAATAGTATTAACGAAAGAAAACATTTAATTGTGATATAATAAAAATAAGTTATGTTTTAAGTAAATTTTAGTACAAATCTAAATTAGAAATATGGGTTTCAAGTTAATAGTTTAATTAAAAAATTTTAAAAACACAGGGTAGATAAATTCTTGAGTATATTTTGGAGGTTTTTTAATGAAGAAAAATGCAGCGCAAAGAGAATTTAAGAAGTATAAAAGTCAAATAAATCAAATAGAGGAGATAGTAGAGCATTCAAAACCAGGAGCACTTATAGAACATGAAAGTTCAATAAGAAAAAAGTTAAGACATCTTAAGGAATTTGAGAATCAAGGGTTAAAGGGTTTCAATGAAGTATATGAAAAATATGAGGAGCTCTTAGAATATGTTTCTAAGAGAATGCTTGATTATTATAATAATAAAAATAATACAGATTTTGATTTTCATCAAGTTGTACGTGGAAATTATAACAACTTTTTAAATCAAGGTTTAATGACAGTATTAACTAAAATGCATATACCAAAATTAATAGCAAAAGAATTTGAAGAAAAATTTCCAACTAATCCAAAAGATGAATATATTCATACTAGATATATGAAAAGAAAATTTTATATTCATTTAGGTGATACTAATACTGGTAAAACTTATAATGCAATAGAACGCCTTAAAACTGCAAAGAATGGAGTTTATTTATCTCCACTTAGAATTCTTGCGTTAGAAAACTTTGAAAAGCTTAACAAAGAGGGCATAGTTTGTGACTTATTAACTGGAGAAGAAGAAATAATAAAGGTTGGAGCTACTCATGCTTCATGTACAATAGAAAAGGTTAATTTAAAAGAACATTATGATATAGCTGTAATTGATGAAATTCAAATGATTAGTGACACTCATAGGGGAATGGCATGGAGCAAATCTGTGCTTGGATTGCAATGTGATGAAATACATATATGTGGAGCAGCTAATGCGAAATATATATTAGAGAAAATGATAAATGATTGTAATGATGAATATGAAATAAAAGAGTATAAAAGATCTATTCCACTTGAAGTTGAGTATAAGAACTTTAACTATAATGACGTTAAAGATGGAGATGCTATTGTAGTTTTTTCTAAAAAGAGAGTATTAGAGATAGCAGAAGATTATTCAAGAGAAGGAATAAAAGCCAGTGTGATATATGGTGATTTACCACCAGAGGTTAGAAGAATGCAATATGAACAATTTGTAAATAAAGAGACAAGGGTTCTTGTAACTACTGATGCTATAGGAATGGGAGTTAATTTACCTATAAGAAGAATAATTTTTTTAAGTATAAGAAAATTTGATGGAGAAGAAGTAAGAGAATTAACTTCACAAGAAGTAAAACAAGTTGGTGGGAGAGCTGGAAGAATTGGTATTTATGATGTAGGATATATTGCAGGAGTAGGCGGTACAGCGGATTTTATTAAATCTAAATTAGAAGTTGAGGATAATATTATAAGAAAAGCTGTAATTGGTCCATCAGATGCAATACTTCAAATACAAAGCTTACCATTAAATGAAAAGTTAGCTCTTTGGAGTACTAGAGAAGAAAAATTAGATTATTATACTAAAATGGATATTAGTGAGTATATTTTAATTTTGGATAAAATAAAGAAATATAAATTAAAAGAAGAGGATGAATGGGATTTATTAAAAGTACCTTTTGATGTATCAAGAGATGAATTAATGGAGACGTTCTTAAATTATGTAGATGAATTATTTATTAACAAACAAGATGAATTATTCATTCCAGAATGCTACACAGGAAATTTAGATGACTTAGAAATATATTATCAAAAGATAAACATGTATTATTCATTTTCTAAAATATTTAATTTAAAGTTTGATGCTAAATGGGTTTATGATGAAAGAATGAAAATAAGTGAAGCTATAAATGAAATATTAGTAAAAATGTAAAATGAAGTTGTTTAAATACACTGTTAAAACCATAGCCTAAATTTAAAAGAAGATAATTCAAATAACGAATTATCTTCTTTTTAAAATAATTAATTAATTTTATTCTATAAAATAAGTAAGATACATATCTCTAGTGAAATATGTATTAATTGTTTTAACATAATATATTATTTTTTAGTGAAAAGATTAAAGGCAAGGATTTACAACAGCTAATAATGTCTTAGGATCAGTTGTTACCAATATGTCTTCTGGTACACTAATATCTTCAACAAATAGTTTATCCTCACAATTCATCTTAGCTACATTAACTTCAAGAAATTCAGGTATTTTTTCAACATTTCCTTGGAAGTCTATAAAAGGAGTAAATGTTTCTAATACTAATCTTTTGGTTTCTAAATTTTCTTGGCCAATATATTTGATTGGAATTCTCATTTTAATTTTTTCATTTGGTTTTACATATTGAAAACTTACATGCAAAATTTCTCTAGGGTTAAGTTTTTGTATCTCCTTAACTACACAATTTAACTTTTTATCATCTAAATTTAGAGTTATAATAGAACCACTATTATTATTTCTTATCATCCTATGAAGTTCAGCATTGCACATTTTTATAGAAATTGATTCTTCTAAGAATTCACCAAAAATTACTCCTGGAATTAGACCAGTTTTTCTAAGTTTATTTTTATTTTCTTTTGTATTTCTTTCGTATACCTTAAATGCTATATTTGGCATAATAATAACCTCTTTTCTAATTTTTATAATTTAAATAGTAGTTTTTATTAAGCTCACAAAAGATACGTTAAGGTGCATAAATCCATACAAAAATGAATTTGAACGCATAAGTAACTACATCAAGAGCTTAACATTAAAGCTCCACATATGCATCATCCTCCTTTTGTTTAGTAGTTCAAGTATAATAAATATATACTTTAAAGTCAAATATAGGAAATGAAAAGAGGCAATATAAATAGGAATTATTCAATAAAAGGAGTTATAACAGCTAATAATGTTTTAGGATCAGTCATTACTAACACATCATCTGGTACATTGATATCCTCAACAAATAATTTATCTTCACAATTCATTTTTGATACGTTAACTTCAAGGAATTCAGGAATTTTTTCAACATCTCCTTGGAAATCTATAAAAGGAGTAAATGTTTCCAACAACAATCTTTTTGTTTCTAAATTTTCTTGTCCAACATATTTAATAGGTATTCTCATCTTAATTTTTTCATTTGGTTTTACAGATTGAAAGCTAACATGCAAAATTTTGCTAGGACTAAGTTTTTGAATTTCTTTAACTACACAATTAATTTTTTTATCATTTAAATTTAAAGTTATAATAGAACCACTATTGTTATTTGTTATCATCTTATTAAATTCACCAGTAGGCATTTTTACAGGAATTGATTCTTTTAAGAATTCACCAAAGATTACACCTGGAATTAATCCTGTTCTTCTAAGACCCTTTTTATTTTCTTTTACACTTCTTTCATATACCTTAAATGATAGATTTGACATAATAAATCCCTCTTTTCTAATTTTTATAATTTATACATATCTTTTATTAAGCTCACAAAAAATAAGTTAAGCTAAAATAAAAGATATACAAAATGAATTTGAATGCATATTAATTACTATAGAGTTTAGTTAAATTCTATATATAAATGAATCTCTTTATTATTTAATATTTCAAATGTTGGGAAAATATACATTTAAATTAAAAAGAGTGAGATTAGATAGGAAGAAATAAAATATTTCTAATGATGTATATTATGCAGATTAATAAATATATAGTATAATAGATATATAATATTTTACTAAAATTATGATAACATATTTATATAAATGCATTTTTAGTATATACTGTTAATAGGTAATATATTTAAAAATAAAAGATAAATTATAAATAAAGGGAGAGAAACTAATGACTGAATTAAATCATGAACTTGGAATAATAGCATTAGAAAGCTGTAAAGAGTTAGGTAAGGCCATAGATGACTTTATAAGAACTACTAGAAAAGAAGAAGAGTCATTCTTAATACCAATTAATGAAATAAGATTTTCTAATGGTGAAGGAAAGGTTAAGATTTCTGAAACAGTGAGGGGAAAAGATATTTACATATTATGTGACGTTGGAAATTATAGTTGTACATATAAAATGTTTGGTTTCAAAAATCATAAAGGTCCTGATGAACATTTCCAAGACATAAAAAGAACAGTTTCAGCTATTAGAGGAAAAGCTGCTAGAATTACTGTAATAATGCCACTTCTTTATGAATCAAGACAACACAGACGTAAAGGTAGAGAATCTTTAGATTGTGCTTTAGCACTTCAAGAACTTGAAAGATTAGGTGTAGATGAAATACTTACATTTGATGTTCATGACCCTAATATTCAAAATGCTATTCCATTATTATCTTTTGAAAATATTTATCCAACTTATGATATAGTAAAATCAATTATATTAAATGAAAAATCATTAGAGCTTGATAAAGAAAGATTACTAGTAATAAGTCCGGATACTGGAGCAATGGATAGAGCTATTTACTATTCAAGTGTTTTAGGGGTTGATGTTGGATTATTCTATAAGAGAAGAGACCATACAACTATAGTCAATGGAAAAAATCCTATAGTACAACATGAATATATGGGAAGAGATGTTACTGGAAAAGATGTTTTAATTGTTGATGATATGATAGCATCTGGTGAATCTGTTCTTGATATTGCAAAAGAATTAAAAAGCAGAGGCGCTAGAAATGTATATGTAGCTGCCACATTTGCATTCTTTACTGAAGGTCTTAATAAGTTCAATAAAGCTTATGAAGAAGGATTGATAAAGAGAATTTACTCTACTAATTTAACGTATATACCACAATCATTAAAAGATGCTGAGTGGTTTACAAGTGCTGATATGTCAGAATTTGTATCTAGAGTGATAAACAGATTAAACCATGGAAAATCAATTGCTAAATATATGGATGCAACAAGAATAATACATACTTTATTAAATGAATAATATTTAAGGTATTAAACGGAATTTTATTTAATTAAAAATAAGCTATATTATTGTTTTTTCAATAATATAGCTTATTTTAGTATAATAAAGTATATTACATTAATATTAAAGTAAGAATTTTTAATTATTATCTTAATACTTTTAGAAAAGTAATTGGGTAGTATAGCTTGGATATTAAATTAATAATAAGAAAAAATATAGTATTAAAGATAATTATAGATAAATAAAAGAAAATTTCATATTAATGCAACATTTTATGTTACTTAATTGTTTTATAAGTGAAGGGGGAAGCTACCTTATGGGTAATTCACTATATATAGATGAACATATCTCACGAGATTTAGACAAATATGGGGATATGATATTAAGACTTGGATATTCATATATGAAAAATATACATGATGCTGAAGATGTATTACAAGAAGTTTTACTTAAACTAATTCAAGGTACAAATGAATTTGAAAATGAAGATCATAAAAAAGCATGGCTTATATGTGTGAGTAGAAATATTTGTAAAAATAAATTGAAATCTTCTTGGTTTAAAAAAAGAGAAGAGTTTCAAGAGCTTCCATACTATGATACTTATTTAAATCATGATGTTTTTGAGGCTGTTATGAAGTTACCTGCTAAATATAGAGAGGTTATACATTTATTTTATTATGAAGATTATTCTACAATTCAAATTTCAAATTTAATTAATAAAAAGGAATCTACAGTACGGTCATTATTGCATAGAGCCAGAAACATACTAAAAGACAAATTAAAGGAGGAATATGATTTTGAGCAAGAATTATAAAAAGACTATGGATAAAATTACTGTAGATGATGAAATGAAAAAAAGAATATTAAATAATATAGATTCTATAAATCAAGAAAATACAAAAGGCAAATTCAAAAAGAGAAGTTATAGAAGTTTAGGAACTTTAGCAGCAGCAGCGTGCTTTAGTATTATTGTATTTTCAGTTAATGTAAAAATGAGTTTAAATGATAAAATGAAAATATCATTAAATGACAAAAAAGAAATATCATTTAATCAGATAAAAGATAACAGTAATGAAAGCTCAAATGTAAATGGCATAGACGCAGATACATATGAAGATAATGAAAAGAAATTAGAGTTAGAGGATGAAACTTCATTAGAAAAAACTAAAGATAATTATAATAAAAATTCAGTAAGCAATAACTCAATAAGTAATAATGCAACTAATAAAAGTTCAAATAACACCAAAGAAGAAATTCCTAAAGAAAAAAACATTGAACAAAAAATAGAAACTAATATAAAAGAAAATTCTTTAAATAATTCAGAACCAATAATGCAAGCAGCATATGATAATAATTACACTGATAGTAATAAAATTAAATCAGTTGAGAATTATGAAAACTTAAATAGAAATTTTAAAAATTTAGATGAATTAAATTCAAACATAGATTTTTCTATCAAAACACCTCAAGAAGTTATAGAAAATAAAGATATAAAAAATATAAACCTTAAAGAAAATAATAATATATTAATAAGTTATGAAAATAGTAATGTGAAATTAGATCTTGAAGTGAAGAAAGAGCTTTCTAAAGAAGATAATACTTCTAATTTTAAATATGAAATAGAAAAGAGTTTAAATATAAATGATAAAATTGTTTCATTAAAAGGAAATGATGATGTTATTAACGCTGCAAAATGGAATGACAATGATTTGTCATATTCTATAAATTCAGATAAGGGAATAAGTGAAGAAAACACTATAAAAATTATTGAAAGTGTAAAATGAATATTTATTAAAATATAGACTAAACAAGTGTTGATATTTTAGTGTAAAGCTTGTGGACAGAGAAATTTATATAAAAATAAACTAAGATATATTATTTTTGTGAAAGAATATATTCCAGAATATTAATAATTTAAAGTATTGTATCTTAAGATACAATAGAAAAAAAAGCAGAGTTTGGGAAGGCTCTGCTTTTTGTTTTATTATGGAAAGCTTTATGGTAAAATTATAAGAAAGCAAATAGTATTTTTAGAAAGGAAGTTCACAAATGAAATGGCTTAATAAACTAGAAAGAAAGTTTGGTAAATATTATATACCTAATTTAATGTGGTTAGTTATTAGCTTAAGTGCTTTTGTGTATGCGGTAACATACATTATTTTAGGTAACTTTAGTTATGTAAATAAATTAGTTTTATCTCCACAAGCTATAATGAATGGTGAAATTTGGAGACTTATTACATTTGTATTAATACCGCCTTTAAGTGGAAGTATATTTATGGTAGCATTAGGTCTGTATTTTGATTATATTGTAGGCACCACATTAGAGAATGTATGGGGTGGATTTAAATTTAATGTTTATTTTTTTGTTGGAATGTTAAGTACTATAATAATATCATTTTTAACAGGAATTCCTGCAACAGGTGCAGCAGTTACATTATCAATTTTCTTAGCATTTGCAAAACTATTTCCTGAATATACTATATTATTATTTTTTATAATACCTGTAAAAATGAAATGGTTAGGGTATCTAGCATGGGCCAAAATAGTATTTGATATAGTTTCTTCATTAATTAATGGTGGAGGATTTATAGGTGTAATTGTATGTATAGTACCAATAATTAACTACTTGTTGTTCTTTGGAAAAAGTGATTATAAAGAAACAAGAGTTAGAAAAGGTTCTGTAATAAGAATGAGTGAATATAAAAAGTCAATAAAAGCAAATAAAAAACAATACAGACATAAATGTGCAGTATGTGGAATGACGGATAAAGATGATCCTAATATGTTGTTTAGATATTGTAGTAAATGTAAAGGTGATTATGCATATTGTGAAAAACATATATATGATCATGAGCATATTATAGAGTAAAAAAATTTGAGATGATTTTAGAGATCTTGTTAATATAATGCAATAACCTTTCTTATTACCATTTTTTGGACCCCAGGGGTAGAAAAGAGCCTAACAAATTGATTTTTGCAATCATTTTGTTAGGCTCTTTTTGGTTAAATAAGATTTTGGGAATATATAAAACAAAACTATGAATTTTTACGTTCAATTGCTTTGTTTATAAAGCTATCTTTTTTTATACATACACGCTCATGCTCACCAGTAGCAATTAAGCCTTTATTATCAAATGCCTTTAATGAAAAAGAATATTTACGACCGTCTACGGCTGTAAGTTCAGCTTCAGCAAAAACTTTAACACCTTCTGCAGTTGCTGCTAGATGATTTACTGTGATTTTTGTACCAACAGTAGTATAAATATCTTCTAAAAAAGTTTGAGCTAAATCAGCAGCAGCACCTTCCATTATAGCTGCAACCATTGGAGTAGCAAAAACTTCAACGCTTCCACTTCCAACATTAACTGCTAGTGTATCTTTTGTAACAATAAGTTCTCTTTTAGATATTTGTCCGATTTTTGGTTCGTTCATTATGTATTCATCCTTTCATTTAAAGTATAGTTAAATTATAGCATATTTAATACGATTACACCAGAGAATATGGAAGTTTTTGCACAATTGATTTTACATAAAAGATAGCTCAAAATGTGGAATATATTAAGTTAAAGTATAAATATTAAATAAATTCAGAGATTATTCAAAGATGAAAAAAGGAAGTCTCAGACTGTTTTAAGACAGTTTGAGACTTCAATAATAATTATTGTATAAAATTTATATTAATTGTAAAATATTCGTTTTAATAAAAAGTTCTTCTTGATGAAATTAATGTTATCTCAGTAGGATCTTCAACTGTATATTTATTATTATGATTATAAGAATAATACTTGTTACGATCATAAATAGCTTCTGAGTTATTATTAAATAAATTAGAAATACGATTCCATATTTTTGTTAAAATTTCTGATAAATCTAATGAATTTTCTAAACTTTTATTTTGAGAGATATTTTTAGTAGCATTAGCTACTAAGTGTAATTTAGATTTTTTTAGTGTTCCATAGTTCATAATAATCCCTCCGATTTTAAAAATATTTTATAATAATTTTTTTAGTTTAAAACCTTTTCTTAAGTATAATATAACTTATTTTTTTTATATTTACATCTTGATTAAATTAGCAGATTATTAAAAATTTTTAAAAAAAATGAGAATATATTTAAGAATACATTTAAAATTTAATTTATAATATTAAATTATTAATTTTGCATCGGATTTAATAAAAATAGTAAGATGTGAAAAATTTTCTATTCACATTATTAAAAACTTTTATTAATTTAAAAATTATGTCAAATATGTTTCATAATTTAGACTATTGAGTTATAATTTATTTATAAATAAAATACAAGAGATTAAATGTGGGGAGAATACAGCTATGAATATTATTGGATGTGTATTAATATTAAAAGATGATTTTAACAACATTTTAGTTTTAAAAAAGAAGGTTAAAAGAGGACAACAGGAAATATGGTCATTACTTAACACACCCTTAAAAGGAAAAAAAGATTGTGAAAGATCTTTAAGTAAAGCAGCAAATAAAATGTTAAAGACAGTACTTTTTCAACTTGAAGAATTTAAAGAATTCAGTATAAATGAAGAAGAAGCAGTAAAGGTATATACTGGAGTACTGAGAGAAAGATATGTTTTGGATAAAAGTTATGCTGATGCAGATTGGATAAGTAAAAATAATTTAGAAAAATATGAATTTGAAGAACTTGATAGAAGAATTTTAGAAGAATATTTTAAATAATGGCTCTGTTTTAGTAGCGTGTTGATATATGCATAAGCAAAGTGGGCGGAGTATTTGAACTTAGGAATGCTAAGATTTTGTAGAAAGTGGCTAATATAGCCACTTTTTTTAAAAATAATAAATTATTAATAAATTCGTAAAAAATAAGAACTTACTTTGATTTATAATAAAAGTAACCTTTTATACTAATAAAATTAAATTTACTCATATAGTTATTAAATGAAGGAGTGGAGATTAGGGTTTTATATTGTATAAAGTTATATAAGGAGAATATGATGAAAAAGAAGTTTACAACTATAATTATATCAGCAGTTATACTTTTAAATTCTGTAAGTAGTACTATACCAGTCCTTGCAGCTCCAAATAATTTAAGTATAAATGAAGTTATTCAAAACATACAAGAATATGATAGTAAAATTGAAACAAACATGGACAAGTTAAATAAATATAAAGAGCAAATTCTAGAAAAGGAAAATGAAATAAAAGCAAATGAAGAAGAACTAGAAATAGCTAAAAAGAATTTAGAAGAAAAGGATGAACTGTTATCTGAAAGGTTAAGAAATGTTCATATGAATGGTGGTTTTAAAGTGACACCATTAAAATATTTAGAAGCTTTATTTACTTCAGGAAATATAATGGATGCTGTAGGGAAAGTTGAAGTAATTTCTCAAATGTGTAAGAGTGATAAAAATCTTGTTAAAGAAGCTAAAAATGCTGAGCAAAATCTTAATGATATGCAAAAGAAAATAGAAAAAGAAAATGAAGAGTTACAAAAAAATAAAGAGGAAATAGAAAAATATATTGCAGATTTAGAAGACCAAAAGAAACAACTTATAGATTATGTACAAGAAAATAGTGATATATTAGTAGATAGTACAAGCAGTATAATACCAATAACATTACCATCTGACATGTCTGCTGAAGCAAAAGCTATAATTAATGAAGCTCAAAAGTATTTAGGAATTCCGTATTTATGGGGAGGAACAACTCCAGAAGGGTTCGATTGTTCAGGTCTTATGCAATATGTATTTAATACAAAAGGAATAGAGTTACCTAGAGTGTCGGAGGAACAACAAAGTTTTGCAAAACCTATTAGTTTATCAGAATTAAAACCAGGGGACTTGGTATTTAATAAATCATCAAATTCAACACATGTTGGAATGTATATAGGGGATGATAAGTTTCTTCATGCACCTCATACAGGAGATTTTATAAAGATAAGTACATTAAGTACATCTAATATGAAATATGCTGGAAGAGTACTAAAGGTAGATTAAGATTACATCTTAATAGAATGCCTATATAAACACATATTTAAAATGAAAGCAAAAATAAAAATGGGTGTAGTAAGCAATACTTACTATACCCATTTTTATAAATTTAATATTAGATTACCTTTTCTGATATAGAATTTAAATTATCCTTAGTTTCCGTACTGAATTCTGTTAAATTTGCTGTTTGATCGTAAATGGTATCAAGTTTTTTATTTATATTTGAAACATCAGATTGCAATTTAATTGCATCAATTTTAGTAGAAGAAACATCGGATTTTAATATATTAATATCAGATTGCAAAACATTAATATCAAATTTTATTGAATTTTGATTTTGCTCAATGGAATCAAGCTTAGATAATATAGTATTAAATATTTGCTCCATCAATAATACTCCTTTGTATAAAATAAATTACATATAGTTTTCTCATTCCTTAGAATAAAATACTAATCTTTCAAATTAGTTTATTCTTATAGTAATTTGTTGATATATTTAAAATAACCATTAAATTATATATTGTATTTAATAATATACTTTTTCTTAATATACTTTAGATTATACAACATATATAAGAAAATATATCTAGGTAAAATTTAGAAAATTATATATAAGTGTTGCATTAAGTCAAAGTCTAAATTTATGATATAATAGTATAAAGAATATGATATTATGAAAATTTAATTATCAAGAAACTGAGTAATTAATACATATTTCTAATATTAAATATAGTAGAAATTAAATATTAGTATCTTACTAAAATAAATGTGAAAAGCAGGGAGTATATATGAAAAATTTAGTAGTATTTTATTCATTAGAAGGAAGTACAAAGCTAATAGCAAATGCTATGGCTAGGAGATTGAATGCTGATATTTTAGAATTGATACCAGAGAAGAATTATTGTAATTCAGGATTTAAGAAGTTCTTTTGGGGAGGAAAAAGTGTATTATTTAAAGAAAAGCCAAAGCTAAAGAACATAGACATTGATATAGAAAAATACGAAAATATATTTATTGGTACACCTATATGGGTAGGAACATATGCACCGCCATTTAATACTTTTTTAGATACTTATAATATAAAAAACAAAAACATAGGATTATTCGCTTGCCATGGAGGCGGTGGAGCATCAAAATTCTTTAAGATTATAAAGAAGGAAATTCCAAATAATAATTTTATAGGAGAAATTGATTTCCTTGAACCAATTAAAAATAATAAAGAAGAAAATATAGAAAAGGCAATAAAATGGATAGATGAAATACTTGTGCAACGCTATTTAAAATGAATTGTTAAAAAGATATTAATATAGTAATTATATATTTTTTATTATTGCTAATAAAAAAATTTTATATTAATATACGAGGAACAAAAAGTCAGTAATTTAAAATTATTACTGACTTTTTAGTTATATTGATTAATAAAAACCTAAACTGTTGGAGGAGTTTGAATGAATTTTGAATACAAAGGTGAAATTATTGAGTTTCAGATTATAAGAAGAAAAAGAAAATCTATTTGTATAAAAATAGACATAAATGGAGAAGTACAAGTTGTAGCTCCTATAAGGACTTCAAAAGAATATATATTAAATTTTGTTAATTCAAAACATGACTGGATTATTGAAAAGAGGAGGGAATTAAAAACTGTTTTAAATAAGAAAGTGAAAAGAGAATTTATAAATGGTGGTACTTTTATGTATTTAGGAAAGGAATATCCTATTTGTTTGATTTTCAATGATAAAGTCAAGAAAATATCTATAGATTTTATCAATGAACACTCAACTACAAATATAGAAGGAATTTCAAAGTTTCTTATAAATACTAATACATATGAGAATGAAAAATTAAAAAAGGCTTTAGAAATTTGGTATAGAAGTAAGACTTTAGATATAGTTAAAGAGAGAATAAGAGTACACAAATTGGAGTTTAAAGATAAGATAACTAAAGTAACAATTAAAGAGCAAAAAAGAAGATATGCCAGTATAAATATAAAGAATGAAACTTACTTCAATTGGCGAATAAGCATGGCTCCACTTGAAGTAATTGATTATATTGTTGTACATGAAATGTGTCATATGGATTTTAGAAATCATTCAAAACAATTCTGGAACAGGGTAGAAGAAGTCATGCCAAATTATAAGAAGTGTCATAAATATTTAAAAGAAAATGGAATTAATATGACTATAGATTAATAAAATAAGTAATGCTTATTATAAAGATAAATAGTTTTCTATTAAACGTTACAGATAGATTATAAAAAGCTATGTTTTTTTAATATTTGTTGATATATGCAATAGGTAAAGTGGCATTGTAATTGTACTTTGAGAATACTTAATGAGTATTGTCATATTTACTGCTTGTCTTAATTTTATATTAGGAGCAAGCTAAAATAGGACTATAATCATTTTTAGTATTCATAAGTTCAATTACTCCGTCCACTTTAATTATGCATATATCAACACATTGTTAAAACAAAGCCTACAATTTAGAATTTAATATAGGAAAATAATAAGATTCATCAATTTTTAGTGATGAATCTTTTTTTTGTTTCCTTATAGTTTCCTTATAATTAGGATTTATTCTTTTATTGTAGGGAGGAATAAAAAATGAAAGATATTATACTAGAAACAAAAAACTTAAGTAAGACATTTAAAAAACAAGAGGCAGTTAAGGACATATCTATTAAAGTTGAAAGAAATTCTATTTATGGCTTATTAGGGCCTAATGGTGCAGGAAAATCAACTATATTAAAGATGATTACAGGGATGATTAAGCCTAGTTTTGGAGAAATATTATTTAATGATCATAAGTGGAGTAGAAAGGATTTGAAGTTAATAGGATCTTTGATAGAAAGTGCTCCATTATATGAAAATTTAAGTGCAAGAGAAAATTTAAAAGTTAGAACCATAGTACTGGGACTTTCAGATTCAAGAATTGATGAAGTCCTTGATATAGTAGAGCTTAAAAATACTGGAAAGAAAAAATCAGGACAGTTTTCAATGGGAATGAAACAAAGGCTTGGAATTGCCATTGCATTACTTAATAGTCCTAAACTACTTATTTTAGATGAACCAACTAATGGTCTAGATCCTTTTGGAATACAAGAACTTAGAGAACTCATAAAATCTTTTCCTAGCAAAGGAATTACAGTTATATTATCAAGTCATATATTAAGTGAAGTAGAACAAGTTGCTGATCATATTGGAATTATATGTGGTGGTGTTTTAGGATATCAAGGAGAACTAAGAAAAGGTGAAGAATTAGAAAAATTATTTGTAGATATTGCTGGAAAGTATAGAAGGGAGGTATAAAAAATGCTTAAATATTTTTTAGCAGAGAATAAAAAAACAAAACACACTTTTATTAACAAACTTGTATGGTTAGCCCCTATATTCACCATTTTGTTATCAATGTTTTTTGCAGTAGATTATTTTCAAGTTGATAGTTATAACTGGTGGTATAATATGATGCTACCAGGATCACTGTCATTAGGATGTTGTTTATTAAGTAGAATTGATGGAAATATGAAAAATAAAGCAGTAATAGCACTTCCTATAGATTTGAAGAAAGTATGGTTTGCGAAGATTTTAATTGGAATAAAGAATTTATCTATTTCATGTATTATTATTTTAGTATGTAGTCAGTTAGGTGTATATTTAATCAATATAGATGGTATAAAGGAAATTGCTTTAGTAAACAGATTCTATGCTACAACATTACTTATTATTACTTTTATGTGGCAAGTTCCATTAAATATTTTTTTAGAAAATAAGATTGGATTATTTGGGACTATAATTTTAGGTTTAGGAGCTAATATTTTCTTTGGAATTATGGCTGTAGAAAGTTATTGGTGGATGATTCCTTTTTCTTATCCATTTAGAATTATGTGTCCAGTTTTAGGGGTTTTACCTAATGGCTTATTAGCAGTACCAGAAAGTGAAACATTTACTCCAGAACTACTTTCTTATTCATCTATTCCATTTAGCATAATAGTTTCAACTAGTTTATTTTTAATATTAACTTATTTAAGTGCTAAATGGTATGAAAGAAGAGAGGTATAATAATTATGGATACAATTTTACGTTTAATGAAAGCAGATTTTATTAAGTTAAAGCGTACCTCATTTTACTGGGTTCACATTTGTGTACCAGTTATAGGTGCATTTATATTCTTATGGTATTTTTCTTTTTCATCATGGAGTAGCCTAAGTAAGGTACAGGGATATTTAGAAGTTATATCCTTAACATTTCCTATGGTAATAGGTATTGTAACTTCAATGGTAGTAGAACAAGAATCTATGGCTGGAGGATTTAAAGAAATTTTAGGAACTGAATATGGAAAAGGAAGATGCCTTTTAAGTAAAGTTCTTATATTACTTTGCACAGGATTTTTATCTACTATATTAGCAATAGGGATCTTTTTTATTGGATTTCAATATATTTTAAAGCAAAATGTATTACCTTTAAATTTTTATGCTTATGAAACTTTACTTATATTTGGAAGTCAGATTTTTCTTTATCTATTTCATTTATGGATAAGTTTTATATTAGGCAACGGCGGATCTATTGGAATGGGTATATTTGAAAGTTTAATTTCTGCATTGATGATTACAGGACTTGGAGATGGAATATGGCAGTGGCTACCATGTGCATGGGGAATAAGACTTGTAGATTATTTTACTGTTAATTGGGTAAATAGTGGAATAAACTCTAATGAGTTTGCAAGCATTTACGTTGGAACTCAAAATAGCATTGTATTAACTATTTTATTAGGAGTACTTTTTGGAATCTGGTTTAAATTTTATGAAGGTACAAAGTATATTTAAAATAATGTTAAAATTTCAATAACATATTTATGTATGGTTATAATATTTTGAATTATATCTTATTTTAGTATAATTAATATATATTAATGAGAAAATTGTTAATCTTTAGGGGGAATAAATGTGGCTGCTATTTTAGCTATAGATGATGAATTAGGAATATTAAATATTATAAAAGTTGCATTAGAAAAAGAAGGCCATATAGTAACTACTGTTTCCAATGCTAATGAAATATCATATAACCAATACACTAAATACGATTTAATACTTTTGGATGTAATGATGCCAGAAATTGATGGATTTACTTTGTGCAATAAAATAAGGAATTTAGTAGATTGCCCTATTTTATTTTTAACAGCAAAGACTATGGAAGAAGATATAGTTAAGGGACTTAGTTTTGGCGGTGATGATTATATAACAAAACCTTTTAGCATAAGTGAACTAAGAGCTAGAGTAAATGCACATTTAAGAAGAGAATATAGAGAAAAACAAAATGCTTTTTATATTTCCGAACTTAAATTTTATATGAATGCAAAAGAAGTATATCATGATGAAGAGTTAATTTCATTTACCAAAAGTGAATATAGTATATGTGAATATTTAGCATTAAATCATGGACAAGTGTTTTCAAAAGAGCAAATTTATGAAAGTGTTTTTGGATTTGATGGTCATAGTGATACAACTGCCATTGTAGAACATATTAAAAATATAAGAAATAAATTAAAAGTAAGAGGTATAAATACCATAGAAACTGTTTGGGGGATTGGCTATAAGTGGAAAGAATAAAGAAACAAAAAAGTATAGCTAAAATATTTGCTATGTATATAGCTACATTTTGTGTAATTACAGTTCTTCAAATTATAATAATCGCATTAGTATTTATTATAGGACTTAGAAGTGGAATGATTTTACCTGCCAATTATTATGAACAAATAATAGAAAAAAACAGAAACCAGATTATGGTTACAGAAGAAGTATCAGAATTTATACCAGAAGAATGTAACTATGTAGTATATGATTTAAATGGAAAAATGAATAGTGGTAATGTATCAGAAGAAAATGCATTAGGAATATGGAAAATGATTAAAGATGATAGAACTAGTTATGGTAATAATTATTATAAGATAATACCAAGAGGCAATGAAATTTGTGCTGTAAGATATAAATTAACAGCTCAGTTCTCTAATCCAATTTTACGTAAATATCTTCCAAGTGCTGAAGGGTGTCCAGTAATTTTATTTATTATAACATTTATATTAGGAGTAATAATATTATCTAAATGCTTTAGTAAAAGAGTAGCTAAAGAAATGAAGATTTTAAAAAATATTACTGAAAGCATAAAGGTAGAGAATCTAAATTTTGAGACAGAAGAATCAAGTATAACTGAAGTTAACGAAGTACTATCGGCTTTAGACAAAATGAGATTAGAATTAAATGTATCACTTAATAAACAGTGGAATTTAGAAAAATCACGAAAAGATCAGATAGCAGCTTTAGCACATGACATAAAAACACCATTAACTATAATTAAAGGTAATTCAGAACTACTAAAGGAATTAAATTTAAATTCGGATGCTATGGTATTTAATGAAAATATATTAAATGAAATTAAAAATATGGAGTATTATATAAAATCTTTAATAGAAATTATGAAATCAGAAAAAGAAATTATGCTTAAAAAGGAAAATGTGAATTTAAAGATATTTATAAATGAAATAATAGAGCAAGGAATCTTATTAATAAAAGATAAGCAAATTAAATTTATAAATGAAGTTAAAACAAATATAGAAATAATTATCGTTGATAGGGTATCTTTAAAACGTGCGATTATAAATATTATTACTAATGCAATTGATTATTGTCCTGTAAAAGGTGAAATTTTATTTAGTGTTGATTCTAATAATGAGTATATAAGTTTTACAATTGAAGATAATGGAAGAGGTTTTACTAAGGAAGAATTAGATTCAGCAACAGAACAGTTTTATCAAGGTGATAAAAGTAGAAATTCTAAAAATCATTATGGTATGGGTTTGTATATAACTAGAAATATTATAAAAAAACATGGTGGAAATCTTATATTAGAAAATTCAAAGGAAATGGGTGGAGCAAAGGTCGTTATTAAGTTACCATTATAGAAGATAACAATAGAGTTACAGCTCTGTTTAAAATCAGTGTTGACAATAGAATGTATAAAAGTGGACAAATTAATTTGTCCACTTTACTTCTTAATCCTAATAATTTTAAATTGTTCATAAATTCTAATTGATAAATTGGAATTTATATATTTCGGTTATCTTCAAACTTAGCACAATAAAAATCAAAACTAATCAAAAAACTTTCCCTTATAAAAATTCTCATTGTCAAGTTTCTTTGCTGTCAGCCTGAACATGACGCAGCCATCTGGGCATACAATGTCCTTGCTATATTTACTATTGCCACCAATATTCTCTAAATCTCCACCACTTCTGACTGACTCCATGATTGGGAACATAATCATCATAACCTTGGAACAGATACCCTGTCCATCCGAATTTATGGGACATCCATAGGTGCAGGTATACTTATCCCCAACTTCCTCGCCGTTTCGGCAATACCGCTCTGTATGGTCACTGCGAAGAAACCCAGTTACTTCAATTTCAAATTTGTACTCCTCATCATACCATTTTTTCATGATTAACCTCCAAATTCTAATTTATCAAACAGTTTAATAAACAACTCACTCGCATAATAATACGAGTGTTCAATACTTTATATTCTTATTATACATAATTTATGGATTATAATTCCAGTAATTATGTAAATAAAATTAAATTTATACAAATATAGATTATTTTCTCTTAAAATCCTTTACCATAGTATAACTATGAGGTATATTACTGTGAACTATCAAGTTTTTAGTTTTTACAGTTTCTTTATTTGTGCTAAATGTATTAAGTACACTAAATTGCAAATAATAAAATAAATAGGTGAGTGCAAGGAGTGTTCTTATGAAAAAATTACTTTATATAACTGTAAACTCAAAGCCTGAAAATTTGTCTGCAAGTAAAACTGTAGGAAGAGCTTTTGTAAATAGATTTTTAGAGAGACATGATGACTTTGAAATGGAGGAATTAGATTTATATAAGTGTCATATACCAAGACTTGAGTATGAATATTTTGAAAAGAGAAGCTGTCTAGTAGATAAAGAAGCATTTAATAAACTGGACAAAAAACAACAAGAAGAAGTTCATAAAATAGTTAAACTAACAGATCAATTTAAAGAAGCAGATGTATATGTAATTGCTGCACCAATGTGGAGTATGTCTTTTCCAGCTCCATTAAAAGAATACATTGATTGTATAGTTATGGATGGAAAAACAGTTGATATAAAAGATGGAGAAAAACCAGAGGGGTTATTAAATGATAAACCAAGAGGTGCTGTATATATACAATCATCTGGAGCAAAAATGAATGTATTACTAAAGATGGTGATGGATAAAGGTGTTCATTATATAGAAAGTATAATGAAATTTATGGGGATTGAAAAATTTAAAGAATTATTAGTAGATGGAACAGGAACAACAGAAGAAGAAAAAACCAAGGCCATAGAAAAAGCTATTGAAAAGATAGATTCTGTAATAGATAGTATATGGTAAATCTTTCGATGATGCTATAGATATTTTTGTGCAGTTTGTAAATTAATTATTTCAATTATAAATTCACAAAAAGAATTGAAATAAGATATCATAGCTTCATCAATTATTTCATCTTCACTATTGGGACTTCTTTTTAGACATTCCCTTATTCTAACTAAAAAAACCTTACTTTCAGAAAAATTTTCTTCTAGTTTTTCTTTTTTGTATTTATAATAAACCATTTCATACTCCTTTAAATCTTTTAAATTTTCTTCGCGTATTATTTCTAAGTACTCTCTATCTCTTTTAAAAGTAGAGTATCCAAGAACGTAATCTAAATATTTTTCTTCTAAAATAATTATCTTATCATTACTATTTATAAGTAGTTCACCAAATGGATAAACAAAACCAGTTATAAATGTAATATGTATATTATCATGTTGAAAATAATTTTTTAGAATTGGAGTTAAGTAATCTTCAATTTCAATTTCATCTTCCCATTCAAGTTCATTAATAGATAAGATCATAACATCTATATCACTTCTGTTTTTATCAAAACAAGTTTCATTATAACTTCCAAAAGTTGCAATACATATAATGTCTTTTAATTTATTAAAATTTAACTGACAATTTCTTAACTTAATCTTATTCATACATTTCACTCCAATTGGCATTAATATATACATTATATCATAAAATAATTGTTCTAAATATAAATTACAAGGTATTAGAAAGGTGAGAGATATGTGTATAGACATATGCATAAAAAGATTTGATATGGTAGAATATAATTATAAAGTAAAAATAAGTAAATGATTAAGGGGGAATTTTAATGTTAAATAAAAAATTAAGCAGAATATTAGGACCAATACTTGGTGTTATGGTGTTTATGACAAGCTTAAGGCTAGGACAAGTTAAAGCTTTAGCAGATGATAATATAAATAAGGCTTCAGTAATTTGTGAAAATACAATTTCCGAAAAAGAGAAAGATTATTCTATCAATATTAATAAAACTGTTGAACAAAATGGTTTTAAAGTAACATTAGATAATGTTATTGGAACAAAACATGATTTAAAAGTACAAGTGAAAATTCAAAGTGATAAGCCTTTTGATACAGAAAATTATAATAATATAATATCAGAAGTTACATTTGGAAAAAGTGATTGCTGGGGTGGAGGCGGATCAGAGGATTATATAAACGATAAAACTTTATTATTAACTATAGAAAAAGAAATTGATGATGATGAAGAATTTCCAGAAAAGGGAGAGTTAAGAGTGGATATAGTAATTCCAAGTTATAAAATTAATGTAGGAATAGATGCTTATGTAGATTTTTCAGAATCATTTAAAAATACATTAGAAATGAAATCATCGTCTAAAATACCAGAATTCAATTTTACATTAAATAAATTGGAGTCTAATGTTATGGGAACAAGATTTGAGTATACTACATCATGGCAAGACTTTGATGAAAGACGAAAAGATCCTGTAGAATCTCAATATTCTTTAATTATATTAAAAGCTGGAGATAGGATGTATAAAACAGAGAAATCAGGCAGTCATTCTTCAAACCATGAAAATATTATAGAAACATATGAAAGTAAATCAGCAACTTATGATAAAGTTAAAGGTAACCAAAATTTAAGCTTAATACCAATAGTTTGTTATATGTCTCGAGATGAAATAAACAAAATGTATAATGAAGATGAAATAAAGAATAATGAAAAATTAAATTCTAATAAAGAAACGCTTAACAATGTTAGATATTTAAAATCATTTAAATTTTCGGATGGAACTAAGGGAGAAATATATAATATAGAAAGAAAAGACAATAATATAAAAGTTTATTGTAAAGGAAATACAGATAAAGCAGGTCTTTTAATGGCAAGTAATATGTTTATGAATTATGAATTCGATGAGAACAATATTATGTTTAACCATATGTATAATAATGGTAAAAATAAAAGTTTCTATAAAGATTCTAATGAGGATTTAGGATATGTTGTAGAATTTAATAATGTGGAGAAAGATAGAATAATAAATTTAAATATTGAATCTATTATAAATCAAATAGATAAATTTAAAATAGGAAATGAAGTTGAATTATCTAAATAACTTAATGCTTAAAATTAAAGTTGAATTTAAATGGGGGAATTTTAATGTTAAATAAAAAATTAAGCAGAATATTAGGACCAGTTATAGGTGTTATGGTATTTATGACAAGCTTAGGAGTAGGACAAGTTAAGGTTTTAGCAGATGATAATATAAATAAGGCTTCAGCAATTTGTGAAAATACAAGTTATGATAAGGAAGAGGACTATTCAGTTAAAATAAATAAAAGTGTTGAGCAAAATGGACTTAAAATAACTTTAGATAGTGCTATTGCAACAAAACACAAGTTGAAAATATTAGTTAAAGTAGAAAGTAAAGAATCTATTGATAAAGAAAAAGCAGATAATTTGATAAGTATAGTTACATTTGGAGAAAATTTTAGAGATAGTTCAGGCTATTGGAATGATTATAAAGATGATAAAACATTTTTTATAAATATAAACGAAGAAAGTGACGAAGAAGAATTTCTTGAAAAAGATAGTTTAAGAGTAGATATTGTAATACCTACTTATAAAATTAATGTTGGAATAGATGCAGATGTAGATTTCTCAAAGTCATTTAAAGAGTCAGTTAAAAAGAAAATGAATACTAAAATACCAGAATTTGATTTTACAGTAAATAACATAGAATCAGATATTATGGGAACAACAATTAATTATAGTGGTCCATGGATAGAAAATAGATTCGAAAAGGATGAGCCATCAGACTCACATCATTCTTGTATCATATTACAAGTTGGAGATAAAATGTATAAAGCAAAACGAGGTGGTAGTAGTGCTTCAAAGGAAAATGGAACTAATGGAAAATTTGTTTGTGAATCACTTAATTATGATAAATTTAAAGAATCAGAAAAGATAAGTATAATACCTTTAGTTAGTTATGTTTCTTATGATAGATTAAATGAAATGTGTGAAAATGAAGATAGAAGTGAGTACTACGAGAAAATAAATAATTACAAAGAAATAAAAGATAATGTAAAGTATTTAAAATCATTTGATTTTTATGATGGAAGTAAGGGAGAAATATATAATATAGAAAGAAATGACAATAAAATAAAGGTATATTGCAAAGGAGAGTCAGAAAAAGAAAGTTTATTAATGGTAACTAATATATTTATGGATTATCAATTGGACATTAAAAATGTCAATTATTCAAATAGTTATGAGAGTAGAAAGAATATGAGTTTTTATAAAGACTTAAATGATGAGTTTGGATATGTTGTAGAATTTAACAATGTACCAAAAGATAAAACTATGGATGTGAATTTTGATTTTAATATAAATAAAATAGATAAATATGAAATAGGAAATGAAGTTGAATTATATAAATAATAATGTTTTAAGTTATAAATAAAAAAGATATATTGAGTTTATTATATAAAGTTAATGAATTTCTAGTTAATAGTTTAATTATTAAAATTGAATTTAAAAAAGGGAGAGGTTAAATGATAAATAAAAAATTAAGCAGAATACTAGGTCTGGCACTTGGTGCTGTGTTATTTATGACAAGTTTGGGAATAGGACAAACTAAGATTTTTGCAGATGATAATATAAATACAGCTGAAAAGAATTTAGAAAATAGAGTTTGTGATATTTATAAAGATTATTCAATTAAAATAAATAAAAGCGTTGAGCAAAATGGAATTAAAATAACTTTAGATAGTGCTACAGGAACAAAGCATAATTTAAATGTAGTTATAAAGGTAGAAAGTGATAAGCCTTTTGATAAGGAAAAGTTAGATAATTTTATAAGTGAAGTAAGTTTTGCAAATAGTTATAATAATAGTGATAGTAAATGGTTTGATCATTTAGATGATAAGACATTTTTGTTACACTTAGAAGAGAAAAATCGTGATGATGAATTTGCTGAAAAAGGAAATCTTAGGGTGGATATTGCATTTCCAAAGTATAAAGTTAATGTTGGAATAGAATCTTACGTAGATTTCTCAGAGTCATATAAAAAAATAACTCAAGAAAAATTAGCTATTAATATACCTAAATTTAATTTAAATTTAGGTGAATTAGAATCAGATGTTATAGGAACAACAATTAAATACAATGGATACTCTGATGTAAACAACAGCGGTGAAGGATCAGTAAACTCTTTTATGATATTAAAAAATGGAAATAAAATGTATAGAGCTAATTCAATAGGATGTTGTTATTTAAATGATGAATTTGAGGGAGAGTATATAGCTCAGTCTGCAACCTATGACAGGTTAAATAATATTAATAATTTAAGCATTATTCCAATAAAAGGTTCAATGACTTATGAAGAAGTATTTAATATGTATACAAAAAATAAAGATGATAGTTTTGGTGATACTGATAAGGAAGTATTAAACAATGTAAGATATAAAAAGTTATTTGAATTTTCTGATGGAACTAAGGGAGAAATATATAATATAGAAAGAAAAGACAATAAGATAAAAGTTTATTGCAAAGGAATTACAGAAAAAGCAAGTTTTTTAATGGCAAGTAATATGTATATGAATTATGAATTTGATAAAGAAGAAGTTTTTAATGATTTTTATGAAAGTTATAAATATGCAAGCTTTTATAAAGATCTCAATGATGAACTTGGATATGTTGTAGAATTTAATAATATTAAAGACGATAAATTAATGGAAATACATTTAGATTGTACCACAAGTGAAATAGATAAATATGAAATAGGAAATGAGGTAGAACTATCTAAATAACAGTTTAGTTGTTTAGGATTAAGTATTAGGACTGTTAGATTAAAAATGTTGAGTTACACTATAAAAAGTAGTTTAAAATAAGACTACTTTTTATAGTGTTTATTTTATATATGATAAATTTATTTATCTTAGTTAAACAAATTTATAAATTAGATAGGTCTTTTTAATATCTTAAATTTACATAGTAATTTATTAGAAATATGGTATAAAACTTTATCTTTTGTAATAAGAAGAATTATTAAATAAATAAGACTACATAACACAACATCTGTTAGACATAAAACAATAGGGCTAAATACATAGTTCTTTAAAATCATAGTTATTGGAATAAAAGATATTGAATAAAAAAGATATTTTATATTTTCAAAAGCAAATAAATTAATATCAAGTTTAAGTATTTTCTTTACAACATTATACTGTAATATTATTACTAACAAATTTGCTATCAATGTGGTAATTATAGCTGTTAATATTGTGAATTTTCCTATAAAAATTAGTAATATGTTTAACGTAAAATTAAGTATTCCACCTAAAAGTATTAATATAGAATCAATCTTCTCTTTTTTATAAAGATAAAGAATTTGATTTGATATAATGTTTTGAATTCCTAAGCTTAGCATGTACATTGAAAATACGGTAAGTACTGGAATTGATTGAAGATAAAGACCTTTTCCAAATATTAATATAATTTCTTTTGATAAACATGCAAGTCCAATTGATGCTGGAAATAAAAATAAGAAATAAATTTTAATAATTTTTTTAAGCAATATTAAATAATCATCTTTTGAATCATTTCCTAAATAATTTGATAATCTTGGCATTGAAACGGTAACTAACGTAAGCATTAATGTGTTAACTAAATTCATAATTCTCTGAGCTGTATAGTAATAGCCTACATTTGTTGTTCCAAGATTTCCTTTTATCATAAATTTATCTAGTTGTGTGTATAAAACCCCTACATTTGAAAGTATTACAGCATAAATCATGGGCTTTATATGTTTCATAAAATGCAGATTTGAAAAATCAAAAGGTATTTCTTTTTTTATATATATAAAACTTATAATATTATTTAAGAAGTTACTTCCTATAAGTAGATATAGATAAAGCAAATAATCCTCTTTGTTTTTTATAAAAAGTAAGGTTAAAATGCAACTAATAATTCTTATAATTACAGTTTTTGTAGCAATGAATCCGTAATTTTCTAAAGCTTGGTTTACCCATTCTACATAAAAAATATTAAATGATAAATTTAATCCCATAAGTATATAGGTATAAAAATAAGCTTCATTTCTATAACTAACAATTGTAAATAGCATATATATTAAAACAGCTAAGATGTTTGTTACTGTTGTCAAAATAAACAAACTGGTGAAGGTTTGTCTAAGTTTAATTTTATTATCACGAACTCTACTTATTTCCCTTACGCCATAAGTATATACACCAAAACTTGCAAAGATTAAAAAATAAGAAGTTAGTGAATCACTAGATCCAATAAAACCATATAATTCTTCACCTATAGTACTCGAAATTATTTGGAATATGATTATTGGAAGAATTATATTAAATAAATTTAAAATTGAATTAAACAGAGCATTTTTTGATATTGATTTAGACATTATGAATCTCCTATATATGAGTTTTTATTTTACAAGTTTACATTTTATTGGATTAAATGTCAATTGAATAAAAAATATATAATATGTTTAGAAATGGTTAATAACTTAAAAATTATACGGAACCTATTTTTATATATTTATAAATAAGTTTAAAATATTGATAGATATAGTACATTTTAAACGAAGTATTAAGTGTAAGGGATAAGGCATGTTTAAAGTTAGTTGGATAAATATTATTTTTAATATGCCTAAATTAATATTGCAAGCTTGCTTTAGGGAGAAGGTTAAAAATGAAAATTAAAGAAGGAAACTTTATTTTTGAATTAAAAAAGAAAAATGAAAAAGCATTAGATTATGTTATTGATAACTATGGATGGATTATTAAATCAATAGTAAAGAAACATTTATATAATTTAAAGAGTACTCAAGATGAATGTATTAACGATATACTTTTGGGTATTTGGAATAATATTGAAAGTTTTGATGAAAACAAAGGTGATTTTAAAAATTGGGTTGCTGGAATAGCCAAGTTTAAGTGTATTGATTATAAGAGAAAATATTTAAAAGGATTAGAATATGAAAATATAGATGATTTAAATATAAGTACTCCAGATAATGTTCATGAAGAGATTGTAAAGAGTGAATTAGAATCTGATATTGAAGAGATGTTAAGTTGTTTAAAAGAAAAAGATAGAGATCTATTTTATAAGTTATATGTTGATGAGAAAGATATAAGTGATATAACAAAAGAAATGGGAATTAAGAGAGAAGTCGTATATAACAGATTATCGAGAGGAAAGAAAAAGATTCAAAAAATATTTAAGATATTAGAAAGTAGAGGGTAGAAATATGAATAAAGATATATATGATATGTTGAATGAAGTTAATATAAATATTGATGATTATGAGAAAGAAGACTTTAATGACTTAGAGAAGAAAAAAATAAAATCTAATTTTAGAAAGTCAATCTCAAAAAAGAAACCTAGAAAAAGAGGGATGATAACAGCTACTATTATTGTAGCATTAACAATAGGGATGTTGGGAAGTAATATAGGAGTCTCTGCACTATCAAAGGTCAGTTATATAATTAGTAATGATATAGCTAGTTTTTTAGGAATAGAAAGAAACTTAGATGAATATAAAACTGTTATAAATAAATCAATAACAGATAAAGGAATAACAGTTCAATTAAATGAAGTAATATTAGATGGAGATGAAATGACAGTTTCTTATAATGTAATTTATGATAAAAAGTTAGATGTAATTTATGATAAAAAGTTAGAAAAAGATGAATCTTGGCACGGATTTAATAGTATTTCTGTAAATGGAAAAGAATTGAATACTGGATCTAGTGGGAGATCTAGAAACATTGATGACTATACTACACAATCAGTAATTACTTATAGTTTAAAAAATTGCGATTTAAATGGAGAGTTAAATATAAAATTTGTAAGTTCAAATGTAATGATAAATGATAAAGAACAAAAAGGAAAGTGGAATTTTGAATTTAAGACTAATGGTGATCAATTAAGAATAGATACTAAGGAAATGTCACTTAACAATAAATTCACACTAGAAAATGGTAATGAATATATATTAGAAAAATATACAGACAATTCACTTGGTCAAAAGATTTATGCTTCAATAAATTACTCTAATAGTAAATCCACTTATGCTCTTGCTTTAAAAGGAAGTGATGATTTAGGGAATAAAGTAGAGTTTTATTTATCTCATGGTGATAAAAATTCAGGGCTATTTAAGATAGAAACTATTGATGGAAATCTTAATGAAAATGCAAAATTATTAAAATTAACTCCATATGCAGCTAAATATCCAGAAAATAGTGGAAAGATGGATGGTGAATACAAACAAGTAGGAGAAGAATTTACAATAGATTTATCTAAATTAAAATAAAACTTAAATGTTTTTATAAGGGTATATTTTAAGATAATGTTGATATATTCATAAGTAA
>NZ_JAMQIF010000016.1:15712-30029 GCF_023845855.1 Clostridium sp. ZBS2 | reverse complement strand
TTACCTATTGTATATATCAAAATACATTAAAAACAGAGCTAATAATTATATAAAAACTTTATTTTACTTGGATAATTAAAAGCAAATAATAGAACAATATATAGTGTAAATTAATTAGATTATTTAAAAATTAATAAGAAAATATAATAATATTTTATTATTTTTTTTAAAATTAAAAAAACATATTTGCTTTAGGAGGAATAAGTAATGAAGGTAACAAACCCTGAAGAATTAACTCAAAAAATTAAAGAATTAAGAGAAGCACAGAAGAAATATGCTCAGTTTACACAAGAACAAGTAGATGAAATTTTTAGGCAAGCAGCTATGGCAGCTAATGATAATAGAATTAAGTTAGCTAAGATGGCTGTAGAAGAAACCGGCATGGGTATTGTAGAAGATAAAGTTGTAAAGAATCACTTCGCAGCTGAATACATATATAATCAATACAAAGATATGAAAACTTGTGGAGTGCTTGAAGAAGATCTTACATATGGAGTTACAAAGGTTGCAGAACCAATAGGAGTTATAGCAGCTATTGTTCCAACAACAAACCCTACCTCAACAGCTATTTTTAAAACTTTAATAGCTTTAAAAACTAGAAATGCAATAATAATATCACCACATCCAAGAGCTAAAAATGCTACAATTGCAGCTGCAAAAATAGTTTTAGATGCAGCAGTTAAAGCAGGAGCACCAAGTGGAATAATTGGTTGGATAGATGAACCTTCAGTTGAATTATCTCAAAATGTTATGAGAGAATGTGACATAATCCTTGCAACAGGTGGACCTGCAATGGTTAAAGCAGCATATTCATCAGGAAGACCAGCATTAGGTGTTGGAGCAGGAAATACTCCAGCAATTATAGATGAAACAGCTCATATCAAGATGGCTGTTAACTCAATTCTTTTATCTAAGACTTTTGATAATGGAGTAATTTGTGCATCAGAACAATCACTTGTTGTATTAGATGAAGTTTATGATGAAGTTAAAAAGGAATTAGCTGCAAGAGGAGCTTATATTCTAAAAGGTGATGAAGTAGATAAAGTAAGAAAAATTATTTTAAATGAAAAGGGAGGCTTAAATGCTGATATGGTAGGCCAACCAGCATTTAAAATAGCTGCTATGGGTGGTGTTAATATTCCAGAAAGTGCAAAGGTATTAGTTGCAGAAGTTGAATCTGTAGAACTAGAAGAACCTTTCTCTCATGAAAAATTATCACCAGTACTTGCTATGTACAGAGCTAAATCTTATGAAGAGGCATTAGAAAAAGCTGATAGACTAATAATATTAGGTGGTATGGGTCACACTTCTATACTTTATACGGATGAAATAAAATGTAAAGACAGAATAGCTGCATTTGGCGCTAGAATGAAAACTGCTAGAACACTTATAAATATGCCAGCATCTCAAGGTGCTATTGGAGATTTATTTAACTTTAAGTTAGCTCCATCTTTAACTCTAGGCTGTGGTTCATGGGGTGGAAACTCAGTTTCAGAAAATGTTGGACCTAAGCATTTGATTAATGTTAAAACTGTAGCTAAAAGGAGAGAAAATATGCTTTGGTTTAGAGTTCCTGAAAAAACTTATTTTAAATATGGATGTTTACCAATAGCGTTACAAGAATTACATGATATGGGTAAGAAAAAGGCATTCATTGTAACTGATAAAGTATTATTTAATTTAGGATATACTGATAAAGTTACAGAAGTATTAGAAAGAAATAAGATTCAATATAAGATATTTTCTGAGGTTGAACCAGATCCGACTTTAAGATGTGCTAAAGCCGGAGCAAAAGAAATGTTAAGTTTTGATCCAGATGTTATAATTTCTCTTGGTGGAGGCTCAGCTATGGATGCTGCTAAAATCATGTGGGTTATGTACGAACATCCAGAAATTAGATTCGAAGACTTAGCCATGAGATTTATGGATATAAGAAAGAGAGTATTTAAATTCCCTGTTTTAGGCGAAAAAGCTATGATGGTTGCAGTTGCTACATCAGCAGGTACAGGATCAGAAGTAACACCATTTGCTGTTATAACTGATGAAGAAAGTGGAGTAAAATATCCATTAGCTGATTATGAATTAACTCCAGATATGGCTATAGTTGATGCAGAACTTATGATGACTTCTCCTAAGGGATTAACTGCTTGTGCAGGTATAGATGTATTAGTTCACTCTATAGAAGCTTATGTTTCAATAATGGCATCTGAATTTACTAATGGATTAGCTTTAGAAGCTATAAGATTAGTATTTAAATATTTACCACAAGCATATAATGAAGGTTTAACTAATATTAAAGCTAGAGAAAAAATGGCGCATGCTTCATGTATGGCAGGTATGGCATTCTCAAATGCATTCTTAGGAATTTGTCACTCAATGGCTCATAAATTAGGAGCTTTCCATCACTTACCACATGGTATGGCAAATTCATTATTATTAAATGAAGTAATAAGATTTAATGCAAGTGATGCTCCAACTAAACAAGCAGCATTTGCTCAATACAAATATCCAAATGCTGAATATAGATTTGCAAGAATTGCAGATTATTTACATTTAGGAGGAGATTCTGATGGCGAAAAAGTTGAATTATTAATTAAGGCAGTAGAAGAATTACAAAGAAAAGTTAATATGCCAATGACAATAAAAGAAGCTGGCGTAAGTGAAGATAAATTCTATAATTCACTAGATGAAATGGTTGAGCAAGCATTTGATGATCAATGTACTGGAGCTAACCCAAGATATCCATTAATGAGTGAAATAAAAGAAATGTATATAAATGCTTATGGAATTAAACCCCAAAAACAAGAAATAGATAAAAAAAAGAATAAAAAGAAATAATAGATTAAAATAAAAAGTTAAAAATTACGAATCTAGACTATATAATACCTCGGTAGAAATATCGGGGTATTTTTATTCATTAGAAAGTTATAATTAAGTCAAATAATAAAGGATAAAAAAATATTTTTGATTATGTTATTATAGTAATAAAAACTAAAGATAAGAAGGTGTAATTATGGATATCAAAATTCTTATAGCAGAGGATGATAGAGTCTTTAGAGAACTTATATGTGATATTGTAAGAAAAGAAGGATACATACCAGTGGAAGCTTGTGATGGCAAACAAGCAATAGATATCTTTTTTAGTTCAAAGGATATTGATCTTATTATATTAGATGTAATGATGCCTATATATGATGGCTTAGAAGTCCTTAAAGAAATTAGGGAATATTCAGATGTGCCTATAATAATGCTTACAGCCTTGGGAGATGAAAAACATGAGGTTATTGGACTTAAAAAAGGTGCAGATGATTATATTGCAAAGCCTTTTAGTTATGAAATATTTATTGCTCGAATTAACACAATTGTAAGAAAATTAAAGAAAAAAAACTTTTATCAAGTAATTCAAGGAAAGATAAAAGTAAATCAAGAAACACATAAAGTAATAGTAGATAATGTGGAAGTTAAGTTAAACCATAAAGAATATAATATTCTAATTTGTTTTATAAAAAATAGTGAAAGAGTATTATCACGTGATCAAATATTAAATAAAGTATGGGGATATGACTTTTGTGGAGATGCAAGAACTGTAGATACACATATAAAAACTTTAAGGGCTAAACTTTTAGACTGTGGAAAATATATAAAGACAGTACGAGGTAGTGGATATATGTTTGAAGGAAAAGACAATGAAAACAATTAGGACAAAGTTACTTTTCATATTTACAGTAGTTATGATTTTTTTAGTTCTATGTGGGATATTTTTAAATTCAATATTTTTAGAATCATATTATATTTATAAAAATAAAAGAATTTTTCTATCAATGAATGAAAAAATTAGTAATAAGTATATTGATGATAAAGAAAATATAGATGAGTATATAAATATGATAGATAGTATTGATAATATAAGAACTATTATTGTTAATGAAAATCTTAACATAGAACATAATTCTTTTCCTAAAAAAGAACCTAATAAAGATAGAGGGTTATCTAAAGAAATCAAACAAACTATTTTAGAAAATGAAGATAAACTTTCAAATAAATATGTATATTATATTGAGCAAAAACATGATGACAATATGAATAAATTAATTTTTATTTCACGAATGAATAATGGGAAATTTATTATTTTAAATAAATCTCTTAAGGGTATTTATGAGAGTGCCTCAATAGCAAATCAATTTTATATGTTTGCAGCAGCAATAGTAATTGCTATTGGAGGTATATTTATACTTATTTTTTCAAAAAAGATAACAAAACCAATTATAGAAATGAGTAATGTTGCAGAAAATATATCAAATCTTAACTTTGATAAACGTGTAGATATTAATTTACACGATGAAATTGGAAATTTAGGAAAAAGCATTAATAAAATTTCTGAAAAATTAAGCACTAGTATAAATGAACTTAAGCAAGATGTAGAGAAACGAAAACAACTTGTAAGGGATATGTCCCATGAATTAAAAACTCCAATAGGTATAATTAAAGGATATGCTGAAGGACTTAAATATGGTGTGGCTTATGATAAGGAAAAGATGGATACGTATTGTTCAGTTCTAGTTGAAGAATGCGACAGGATGGATAAACTGGTACAGGAACTTTTAAATCATTCTATGATGGAATCTGGAATGGTTAAAATAAATAAGACGAGTTTGGATATTAGTGATCTTATATCTAATATAGTAGAACGATTTAATCAAACATTTATTGATAAATGCATTGATTTTGATTTAAAGTGCGTAAATAATTATGTGATATCTGCTGATAGCCATATGCTAGAAAAAGCTGTAAATAATTTTATTACAAATGCTATTGATCATGTAGATGAAAGAAGAATTATTGAATTAACTGTTGAAAATAAAGAAGATGGAATAAAAATAAATGTTTTTAACACAGGAAGCCACATACAAATGAAAGATTTAGAAAAAATTTGGGATGTATATTATAAGGTGGATAAAGCAAGGGGTAGAACATATGGAGGTCATGGATTAGGATTATCAATTGTAAAATTAATAGTAGAGTTTCATGGAGGTACAACTGAAGTGAAAAATACAGAAGATGGTGTAATTTTTTCTCTTGAAATACCAAATTGTATTATAAATTAGATAAATAAAGACTTTAAATAAAATTCGTCAAATGAATTGTCAAAAAATTATTTTAAAAAAGTGTATTTATTTAATGAACTAAAAAAATAAACGCTTTATACTTGTTTCTGTTAATGAAGATTTTCAAGATATTTCTAATATAAATTGAAAGTTGTAGCAAAAAGTATATTATTTATAGATTTCACATAAATTTCACAAAAAAGTTTTATTATATATTTAAATTAATCATTAACGAATGCGTTTAAATTCAAATCAGTAAAATAATGGATTAAAGGAGAGAAAATTATGAAAAAAAATAAAATATTAGCAATTTCTGTTGCAACTATAATGACAATGTCAACTGTTGTTCCAGTATTTGCAAGTGAAATTATATCTCAAGATGTAACTACTGGTATAAGTGTAGCTGAAACTACTTTGCCAGGGGTACCAACTACCGGAACAACAACTGAGGCAAGTGTTGAATCAACTATTGAATCAGATACTTATAATAATATTGATGGTGATGTTGAAGCAAATGTAGAAACAGATGAAGAAGTACAACAAATTAGTGAAACAGAAATAAATGCAAAGTTAGTTCAAAGAGCAACAGAACTTGGCGTTGATATAACAGGATTATCAAATGAAGATGCAAGAACTAAGATAAGAGAAGCATTAGCATTACAACTTGGAATCGATATAACAGGATTATCAAAAGAAGAAATACAAGCTAAAATAAAAGCTGTTATGCACGAAAATAAATTAAATACACCAGAAGGTATTACAAAAATAGCTGAAAAACTTGGTGTTGATATAACAGGATTATCAAAAGAAGATGCAAAAGCTAAAATAAAATCAGCTATGGAAGCAAAACAGCTTGCAAAACTTACTGAAACAGCTACAAAACTTGGAATAGATGTTACAGGATTATCAAAAGAAGATTTAAAAGCTAAAATAAAAGCAACTATTGATGAGAATAACTTAAATACACCAGAAAGACTTGCAAAGATAGCTACAAAACTTGGTGTAGATATAACAGGATTATCAAAAGAAGATGCAAAAGCTAAAGTAAAAGCAGCTATTGAAGCAAAACAGCTTGCAAAATTTGCTGAAAGAGCTACAAAACTTGGAATAGATGTTACAGGATTATCAAAGGAAGATTTAAAAACTAAAATAAAAGCAGTTATTGAGGCAAAAGAGCTAACAAAAGTTACTGAAAAAGCTGCAAATTTAGGAGTAGATATCACAGGACTTACTAATAAAGAAGCAAAAGATAAAATTAAAGAAGTTCAGAAAGAAACAAGGGAAACAACAAAGCAAGCTCACAAAGAAACAAAGGAAACAATGAAGGAAGCTCGCAAACAAGTAAAAGAAACAATGAAGGAAAATCATAAAGAAAAAAAAGAAACTCATAAAGCAGGAAAAAAATAAAATAAAAAGAAATAAATAAGTACATTAAGGACTATTTACAAATTTAAAGTAGCTAGTCTTTTGGTACTGTATAAGTGTAGATGAAAATCGTAGAAATATGATTTAAACATCTACACTTATTTTTTGTGTATAAAAATGTAAAAATAAAATATTAATTTGTAGTAGATATGCCTATAATATATAATAAAGATAATATATTTTAAATCTAGTGGCTTAGTATACACTAGATATAATATGGTGGTGAGTATGATGGATTTAAATAAAGCTGTATCTAATATAATTAGCAATCATAATATTGAATGTGTGGGATTGTTTGGAAGTAGAGCAAGAGGAGATTATTTAGATAGCTCAGATTATGATATATTTATAATAGCAGATATAAGTATGGAAGAAGAGTTAGAAATTGAAGCAGAGTTAGAACAACTATTAGACAATAATATTGATGTAATAAATTTGAAAGAAGATATGGATAGAATTTTATTGAAAAATATAGTTAATGAGGGCACTATTCTTTATAATAAAAATAATGCATTTGAAAATATATATCGATTCGTTGAAAATTTTTTTATAGAAAATAGTGATTTTTTAAAATTAAGGGAGAGAGATTTACTTGATTAATAGAGATAGAATTATAAAATTATTAAAAGATTTTAAAGAATGGAGTATAGACTTTCGTGAATGCTTAAATTCTTTGGAAAATTGTGATGATGAGATTTTAAAAAAAGTATTATATCATAGTGTTCGAGCTTATTTTTTAGATTTTCATATATTATGTGAAGACTATATTTCTATTAATTTAAAAGATATAAACAAATATAAAATTGACATTTCTGCAATAGAAGGAATGGAAGTAATTAAAGAAAACAATAGAATAAGTGAAGATTTCTTCAAATTTTACTGTGTGTCTAGAAGGTATAGAAATAGATTAGCGCATAGATATAAAATGCCAAAAGATGAAGAAATTTTATTAAATATGAAAAGTAATTTAAAATTTATTGATGAACTTGAACTAAGCATAAAAAATAATATAAATTAAAAATATATATTATTTTACTACAACTGTGTTTGAAACTATGCTATCATATATTGAAATAATAAATAGAAGAGATGGATGAATGAATGGATAAAAATAAAAAACCAAGTATTGGATTAAACTATAATAAGGCAATAAAACAAAACAAAAATTTTATGTATAATGATTTAAAAAGAAGTAACTGTTATAATTGTGATTTCACAGGATCAAATTTCAATTTTACAAGTTTTAGAGGAGCTCACTTTAAAGACTGTAATTTTTTTGAATGTACATTTAAGTCTGCTGAGTTCGTAGGAAGTAATCTTAAGAAAAGTAGATTTAAAAGAGCAAAATTCGAAGATACTGTATTTGAAGGTGCAAATTTAAGTGGAGCAGATTTTAGAGATGCAAAATTTAAAAATGTAATATTTGTAGGAACTGATTTAAGTACTGCAAAAAATTTAGAATTTGATAAATCAGCAGTTAGAATATTTGAAGAAGCACCAGCAATTGATATAAGTGAAAATCTAAAAAAAGCTATAGATTCAGCACTAGAAAATGAAAAAATAAAAAGATCAAGACTTTTGGATAATAAAGATGGAGATATTAACACTTTAAGCATAATGATTCTTTTAGAAAAATTTAATGAGAAAAGTTTAATATCAGGCTTGAAAATTCTTTGTGATAGAGCAGATAGAGATTTTTGTACATTGAGTTACATAATAAAATCTATACAAACATATCAAAAAGAAGGTATATTATAAAATAAAAGCGTGGCATAACCACGCTTTTATTTTATAGTAGAATTAGTAGTAATGACATTTTTAGTGCTTTTGAGTTTATTAAATTTGTCTGAAAATACTATTTTTAAAAGTAAGGGTGTAATTACTGTTGTTACAATTATCATTATTATCATAGGACCAAAAAATACAGATGACATTAGTCCTAAGGCAGCACCCTTATTTGCAACTATCAAAGCGACCTCACCTCTTGATACCATTCCAGTGCCTATTTGAATAGATTCTAAAGAAGAAAATTTACATAATTTAGCAGCAGCTCCACAACCTATAATTTTAGTTAAAATAGCAACTATTACAAGAACTATAGAAAATATAATCATTGATAAAGTCATTGCTGGTAATTTAAATTTTATTCCTATACTTGCAAAAAATACAGGTGAAAGGAACATATAAGAAAGTGTTTCAAAGCGCGAAGCTATATATTTAGAGTAAGTAGTTTTTGAAATTATAAGTCCGGCTATAAATGCACCAGTTATATCAGCAACTCCAAAAAATACTTCTGCACAGTAAGAAAGTATTAAGCAATATACAAAAGAAAGTATTACAAATCTACGCATACCTTTACCATGTTTTAACTGAACATTTGAAAAGAATTTATAAAATATAAAACAACAAATAGCTGCAAAAACAAAGAAAGCGAAAATTTTAAATAAAACCACCCAAACATTTACATTTGAATCTGCAAAACTTGTAACTATAGTAAGTGCAATTATGCCTAAAATATCATCTATAATTGCAGCACCTAAAATTGCACTGCCAACATTTGTGCTAAGCTTGCCCATTTCTTTTAAAGTTTCAACAGTTATGCTAACAGAAGTGGCAGTAAGTATAACTCCAATGAATATATTTTGTAATATTATACTTGAAGATGCATCTGAAATAGAAGGGTCATTATTAAAGAAAAAGCTAACTAAAAACCCGCCAATAAGAGGTATAAGAACACCTATTAAAGCAATAATAAATGAAGAATGTCTACTTTTCTTTAACTCGTTTATATCAGTTTCAAGACCGGCGCAAAACATTAAGACAATTACTCCAATCTCAGAAAGTTGTGTTATAAACTCTGTTTCATTTAAAAGATTAAAAACGGTAGGACCAAAAAGTACACCAGCCATTAAAGCTCCAACAACTTGTGGAAGTTGGAATCTTTTATTTGCAATACCTAAAACTTTTGTAGTTAACAGTATTAAGGCTAAATCAAATAAAAAATCATAAGAATTCATAATAATATCCTCTCTTTCTAAATTGAAATATTAAATAAAAACTCCTATATATAGTATATGATATTATTGGAAATAGTACTAATTAGTATAAAAGATTAAGAAAATGTTTTATAAATTATATAATAAGGTGATATTTATTTTATAATATTTATACAAAAATGTAATGAAATTTAAAGCATAAAGAAAGATAAGATTGTAAAATTCGTTAATTATAAAATTGAAATTGTTAATAGGTATAGTATTATATAAAGCAAATAAAAAAGATCAGGTTTTTAAAATTAAAGCCTGATCTTTTTTATGTTTAAAATTAACTTATACTGTTTTAGAATAAAAATAACTTGCTATTATTGGAATTATACCTGCAACAAATATTGAAATCATTAAAATTATAAACTGTATATTTCCTTCAAAAAATAATGAACTTATCATTATAGCTAGTCCTGATAATACAAATAATTTTCCACCTAATCTATGAGTTTTTTTCCAAGTATCTTCATTAGTTAATGTCCAAGGCGTTTTAATTCCAAAGAAAAAGTTACTCTTGGATTTTGGAAGATAATTTCCAATTACAATAAATAATAAACCAACCATAAATGGGATAACTTTATTTATTGGAACGTTGTATCCTAGTGATGATATTATAACTACAATATGTAAAATAAAAAAGAAAGTTACCATAACATTTGTGATAATAGTATAACTTGTATTAAATTTTGAATAATTGTTTCTTTTAGGATCAATTTTAGGAGTAAATAACATCCCACCCCATATAAAAAGCATAATTAAAGGTGGTAAAAAAGCTGCAAATAGTTTAGGACCATAGTTGTCAATTTCACCAGCTGTATTCCAATGTATAGGCATTTCATTAGGTAGTTTATTGTATAATACAATACTTACTAAAAATGCAAGAGTTATTAATGTAATATTATAAATACTAGTTTTATTTTTCATTAGTTTATTCCTTTCCTTCATTAGTATTACCTAAAAATGATATGAACCATTTTACAACATCCTCAAAAACAGATGTATTTAGTGAGTAATATATATATTGACCTTTTCTTTCATCACTTACTAGTCCAGCTTGCTTGAGAATACTTAAATGATGAGATATACTAGGCTTGGTAATTTGAAAATAATCGGCAATATCACCAGCAGTCATATCTTTTTCATTTAGTAGATCTAAAATTTTTCTTCTTGTGTTATCAGAAAGAGCTTTAAAAGCATCATTAAATGACAAGTAATCACTCCTTTCAATAAATTAGATATTTAGATAATTATCTAAATATCTAATAAGAATATACACGAAATATATATATTTATCAATAGATATATTTTAGTGGAAATTCCATATAAATGAAAAATAAAATCTATATTTAGCATTAACTATGGTAAAATAGAAAATAAAATGTTGTTTAAGGAGAATATGGCTATGTTTAAGTAGCGTGGGTGATATATGCATAAGCAAAGCTTAATATTAAAATTTCATGAGATATATGAGAAAGGGTGACTGTGATGAATTTTGATTTTAATGAATTTAAACAAAATATTATTTTGGCTACAAAAAGTGCTTTTTTAGAAATTGTAAAAACTAATAAAGAGGATACTGTATATGCTTTTTCATTAAATTGTTCAGCTGATGTTAGATCAATTGGAATTATAGCAAATACAAAGAGTGCACTTAATGATATTGTCGATGGATCTGATAATGATTTTTGGTATTATAGATTTTGCCCAGAAGAATGGAAAATTTGGAATGGTGCAGATGATAAATTTTATAGAATTGGAAACAAATTAAAAGCGTTTCAAGAGGACAATAAAGATAGAATAAGTGATTCAGAGACTAATGTTTATACATATTTTTTTCAGGAATTTAGAGAAAAAATTTTTGATGTATGTATAGATGCATTATTAGAATTAAAAGAAGAAGAATTTTTTGCAAATAACTCAAAAGAAGGTATCGAACTTAATTTTTGGGTTAGTGAGTTTTTGGATGAAGAAGAATCTATAGATATATTTAGTAAGCTAAATGATAAAAATACAGTAGACGAGTATAAAGAACATATAGAAGAAATTTTATAAAATATTATAAATAAAAGTTGTTTACTATGTATTTAAGAAATTTATTGATAATTATAATTTTATATGAGGAGAAAGTATGAATATATTTAACGGAAAAAAAGAAGTGAATATTGAAATTGGTGAAGTAAAAGAGGGCCTAGTTGATTATTCAAAATCAATTGAAGAATTAACGATATATTATGATGAACAATTAGAATTAATTAAACAAGGAACAAATGAATTAGCTACTTTAGAACTAATGATGCTTGGTTATGGAATTGATTTTATTGAATGGATTAAAGAAGTATTTAAAATAGAACTTACATTAGGTGAGGACAGTCTAAGTGAATTTGATACAGTACTAGAAGATATATATCAAATGTATATAAAAAATGGATTAAGAGAAGAAGTACTTAATGATCTATTAAAAAAATGCAGTGGATATTTTGGCCTTGTGATTCTTTCAAATTATAAAGGGAACTGGGCAGATTCTAATTTAGGCCCAGCGATTCAAGTAAATGGAGTTAATGCATTTGTGTACAATTGTATAGGAAGAAGAATGCAGAGTAATGAAGATAGTGATATAATAGCATTCTATTATGCTTTAGGCGAAAGCTTAGATAAAAATTTCTTAATGTAAACTAATTATATATTAGAAGTAATGTATAATAGTGAAATTATGTAATTAAAGATTTTTATATTACAAAAGTGGATGATACTACATGTACTTAGTAAGTGTATGTTTAGCAAGAACTAATTGTAGATATAATGGAACAAATAGAGAGAAACACAATAGAACATTTTCCTTATAGATGAATATTATAGTATTCGAAAGGAGATGTTTAAAAATGAATTTAGAAAAAGATTGTTGTTATAGAAATTTTCGGGATTTACAGATGTTACAAGATAAATGTAAAAGGTACTTATACTATCACATTACTTTAACAATGACAGAGGGCAGTACAGTTGATGGAATTATTGAAAGTGTAGATATGGATTACATTAATGTGTTGGTTGGTGAGGATGTAATGGAACCAGAAAATGAAAATCAAATTGATCAACAAAGGCAGTATTATGGTTATAATCGTCCACGAAGATTTAGACGTTTTAAGCGTAAATCGATTCCATTTGCTACTTTAGCAGCAGTATCATTATTACCTTATCCTTACCTTATCCAACCACCATATCCATATTATCCATACTATCCCTATTAGTTATATACTATAATTAAGTAGAGTGTTTACAGTGTTGAATTAAAATATAATTATATAAGTGCAGGTGCTTAATCAAGTATATATGATTAGTACTTGCACTTATTTTTATTTTGCATAATATAAAATGATATAATAAATTATTATAACTAAGAGATGAATTTATTGAAATTGTACTTGCATCTTACCTAAGGTAAGGAATTATACTATAGTTAATTCATATTGTGATTTTAAGGAGATGATAAAATGGAATTAAGAATTCAATATAACTGTTTAAATATTAATTGGAATTATGTATCTGAAATATTGAAAAAGGTTGGAATGGCATATTTTGATCAAGAGGTGCATAAAAAAGCATTTGAAAATAGTCACACTGTTGTTTTTGTTTTTGACAATAATGAACTTATTGGTTTTGGACGTGCAATTTCAGATGGAATCTATCAAGCTGCAATCTATGATGTAGCAGTATTACCAGAATATCAAGGGAAAAATGTTGGTAGAACAATTGTTAATAGCATTATGAAATGTCTACCACAATGTAGTTTTATATTATATGCTTCACCTGGTAAAGAAAGTTTTTATGAAAAACTAAACTTTAAAAAAATGAAAACAGGAATGGCATTATTTTATAATGCAGAAAAAATGAAAATAAAAGGTTTTATTGAATAAACTAAAATGCGCCATTTATAGAAACGGTTTTATTATTGTAATGTTAGCTTGACATATAGATAAGATAAAAATATACTTATAAGTAAGGCAAACATTACAGAGGTGAGTGTAAGTGAAAAATCGATTAAAAGAATTTCGTGAAGCAAATAAATTAACTCAAGAACAATTGGGAAAACTTGTAGGGACATCAAGACAAGCTATAAATGCTATTGAAACAGAAAAATATGAACCATCAATATGGTTAGCATATGATATTTCAAAGGTATTTAATTGTTCAATAGAAGAAGTTTTTCTTTTTGAGGAAAGTAAAAGAAAATCAAGAGCAGATCAAAGTAGGGGTGTGATTTAAATGGCATTAAGACAAATTAGACTTTTTGATGATCCTATTCTTAGGAAGAAAAGTAAACAAGTTGAAGTTGTAGATGATAAGATAAGAGATATACTAAATGATATGGTAGAGACTATGTATAATACAGAAAATGGTGGAGGTTTGGCAGCACCACAAGTAGGTATACTAAAAAGATTAGTTGTAATAGATATGGGACAAGGCCTTATTAAACTGATTAATCCAAGGATAATTAAAAAGGAAGGAAGTCAACAAGTTATAGAGGGATGTTTAAGTAATCCCAATGTATTTGGAAAACTAAAAAGACCATATGAAGTAATAGTACAAGCACTAAATGAAAATGGGGAAGAAATTCAATTGACAGGTACGGGAGATTTAGCAAAATGTTTCTGTCATGAAATTGACCATTTAGAGGGCATTTTGTTTACTGATTTAGTTACTGAATATATATAATAAATATTAAATTTTAAAATACCACATTATTAA
>NZ_JAMQIF010000016.1:0-15690 GCF_023845855.1 Clostridium sp. ZBS2 | reverse complement strand
TTAATAATGTGGTATTTTAATAATATATGTTGAAAGATAGATTTGGAGAATTTAAATACATCTTATGTTAGGTTAATCCTAAGTAAACAAAAAATTTAATGGAACATTATTTAGAAAAATTAAGAGATACTTCACCACTACCAATAATAACTATATAGTCACTTTCTTCAAGTAATATTTCTGATGTAGGAATATATGCTTTATTAAATTTTCTAAATATTTTTTGATTTCCATGAGCATCCACTATTGCTAAACTTGTAATACTATTAGGGGTAATTAGTTTAGCAGTCATCGTATATTCGTTAACGTGATTAATGGTATAAACACCTTCTTTATAAGATGCTGATGTTGGACCAATAACAGTAGCATTAACATTATCTAAAAATATCAACATAAATACCATAGTTAATATTATAATTTTTGAGAATTTCATAATATAGACACCTCACTTATTTCTATTAATAATAGTTTAATCTAAAAAACAGATATTATTAAGGAAATAATTGGAGTGGTAAAAGATAATTAATATGTTATGAAATTTTTAATAAGGTATAATACATACTAGTAGAGACAGTATAGCAGCATTCTTATGCCTACTTTTAATATTATGTAAAAAGAAAGATAGTACATCTATTTCTAAAAATCATTCCATGACTTTCTATCCATATCATCTCCCCCTATAATTACCAATATACCATAATCTACTAAGCACTAGGAGACAAAGATATTATAATGTTGAAATGACAGAGGTTCAGGAGCATTTAGAATTATTATAATTGCTAAAGAAACATTTAGGATCTGTTATTGTAAATGGATACCAAGACATTTTAAAAGATTGAAATATAAAACCTAATTTGTTATCCAATAGTAGGATCTTCAGTTGGGGAGTTATTAATTTCTTGTTGTGAAGATATATATTGTTGTTGAGATGCGACAGTTAGCATTAAACAGCCTATACCTACAATAAAATTTCCAAGTACATTTATTTCATCAGCAGTTTTATCTTTTGAAAATGAAATAGCAAATGCATTAGTTAAAATCAGTAAATCTTCAGGACTTAGATTATCTAAAAATGTCATTATTACACCTACTTACAAATAATAATTCATAGTAGATATTATGATTATTATATAAATAATATGAGTGTAGTGTGCTGGAATAGCAAATAGATGTAGATTTTGTGGAGTAAATCAAAAAATGTTCTTGGAAAATTGAATAATGTGATATTTACAAAATGTGTTATAATAGCAGGTTGAACCAATTGTTTGTAGAACGAATAATATAATATATAGAATATTTACTAATGAATATAAAGTGATTACCATAAAGCAGGTGTCTAAAATGAATAGTATGTTTAATGGAATTGTGTTTAATATAAAGCGAGGATATTATAGATATATTGGTTCTGGTTCTAGTAGAGATGTATTTGATTTGGGAAATGGATATGTAATCAAAGTAGCAAAAAATAGAGCCGGAATTGCACAAAATAAATCTGAGTATAATATTTCGCATTATGATAATTCAGGTCTATTTGCAAAAGTTGTAGATGTTTCAAATAACTTTAATCTGTTAATAATGGAAAAGGCAGACAAGATATATAACATTTCAGATGTATGGAAGTACTTCAATGTTAGAGGGAAAAGAGGATTGTTTAGTTTAAAAGAACTAAACAATATTTTGAGGCACTATAATTTACTATTGAATGATTTGAAGAGGGAAAGTAGCTGGGGAATGATTAATGGAAGACTTGTAATAATTGATTATGGTTTTACAAGAGAAGTTTGCACAAGATATTATTAATCTTTTTAGAGATAAGGGGAGATACCATATTATTTGATTTTTATAAATGAATAATGTGGTATTTTTTAGTAAGCGATATAAGTAAGTTGATAATATGAATTTGCATTTTCTGTTTCACAATATTTATTAAATAATAATATATTTACAATATATGTTATAATCAATTTGTAATAGTAATTTATAGCCCTAAGATTAAAGATGAAAAAATCATAAATTATGTTATTAAAGAATAGAAAAAAGAGATTGATAATATAAAGGAAAAAGTTCATGGTATATACATTTAGAAATAGTAGATGGTGAATTATCTAAATTATTAGTCAATATATAGTTTTAATAAAATATAGTGATAAGCATAATATTAGTAACAAAACAATAAAAATGAGAGGAAGAGCATTAATGGATATTAAAATTAGACAAGTATCTATAAAGGATTTAGATTCAGTAACAAAAGTGGAGGCAATCTGTTTTCCACATGCAGAAGCAGCTACTAAAGAATCTTTTGAAGAACGTATTAAAACATTTCCTGAAAGTTTTTTTGTAGCAGAAATAGATAGAAGAATAATTGGTTTTATTAATGGGTGTGTCATAAATGGAACTGTTATATATGATGAACTCTTTGAAGATTCTAGATTACATATTCAATATGGAGATTACCAAACAGTTTTTGGACTTGATGTTATACCAGAGTATCGTAATCAAGGAATTGCAGCTAAGTTGATGAACTATATGATAGAAATATCAAGATTAGCAGGGAGAAAAGGTGTTATTTTAACTTGTAAAGAAAAGCTTATTCATTATTACACAAAGTTTGGATATAAAAATCAAGGTATATCTAAATCAGTACATGGTGGAGCTGAATGGTATGATATGATTTTAGAATTTTAAATTTGATGAGGCAAAATATAAAAATATTTTTTATAATTGAATAATGTAGAAAATAAGGTGAATATGTCTTAAGGTTTATAAAAATAAATATAGGTAAAATTATCTCATATCTTATATTTAAATTTAAATAAGCAGTCTAAGTTTTAAATAAAACAGTAGACTGCTTGTTTACATAATGAACAAGTTTAAATTATGTGATTTTTAATTTTTCTTATTGTATAAAACATAATAACAATAAAATTCAATTCTTTTACTTAGAAGAATGTAAGCCATAGATACTAATTGGAACATTCCCATAAGTGCTATGTAACAACTAAGAAGTGTTAAAAAAATATCACCATTAGATGAACTAAAACTTTCGGATATAAATTTAAAAGATACTATACCACCTAGTAGAGGAAGTATAGCAATTTTTTTATGTCCATTTTTTATTGTATGTAAAAAGAAGAATAGTACGCCTATTTCTAAAAGGCCTTGTGCAATGCCACCATACATATCTTCTAATCCAAAAATTGATAATATAACATAAAATAAAATGATTATAACCCTAAAAGCTATTAATACAGCTTGTATAATATTTAAGGTTCGTCTGCTTTCTGCAATTAATTCTGGTTCTGGAAGGCTTTGATTAAGTCTTTCTTCCATAATTACCTCCTTGTATTTACATAAATTAAAAAAGTTGCTATACAAGTATAACATATTTTGTAATAATTAGTAATATAAAAATAGAGCGAAGTAAACTAAAAAGTAAATTATCTATATTTACAAAATGTAATGTATTTAAGTATAAAAGAAGAACGTAAATATAAAATTGTAGGAACTGAACCGCATATTCAGTAGTGAAATAAAAGTATTAATGAAAATAAAAGCGTGGGCAGAACTGTATTCTAAACGAATTGGAGAAGTTAAGTGAATTTAAAATCAGTAAGTATTTTAGGAATAGTACTAATAATATTTAGATAAAAATGGAGGACAGTATGAAAAGAGCACTTTTAGTTGTAAAGAAACTTTTAATAATATTTTGGTGGCAAGATATAGAGAAATCTAATATTTTTGTAAGAATATTAAATTATATATTTGCATTTACTCTAAGTTTTGGAGCTTTTTCTTGGACATATTTGTCTAATATGAACTTAATTCTTAAAATAATTGTAGGAACTTATGGTGTTCTTACGTTTATGTCATTTTGGCCAGCTTCAAATTTATTGGATGAAGAATCTGAAACTAAGGGATCTATATTTTATATTTTTCAAAATACACTTATCATATTTTCATTTATAATTCTTTTAAGATATATAATTAAGGAAGAAAAATATTAAAGAAAAAGATAGAAATTTTGGACACTGCATTTAATAAATTAAATCTTCATAGAATTGATTTAGGGGTATTGGATTTTAATGTATCTGCAATTACGTGTTATAAAAAAGCAGGATTTAATATTGAAGGAAGTTTTAGAGAATGTAGAAAAATAAATGAACAATATTGGTCATTGCTCAATATGAGCATTCTTGAAAGTGAGTATAGGAATTTAAAATGATATTAGATTTACTTGTGGATTAGCTGACCCTAAAGATGAAATTAATGTAAAAGGTATAAGAGAAGGGCTAAATAAAGTTCTTCCAGAAGAAATGAAAAATACAATTAAGATTTTTAATTTGCGTGGGGCAATAAAGAACTATGAATCTCTGAGAGAAGAGGAGAAAGAAATGATTGATACTTATGGAAAAGTAGTGAACTTTATGGATAAAGAGACAATTGTTATATTAAAATGAATATATTAAGAATTTGTTTTTAAGGTCGTTTAATGAAAGGTAGAGATTAAATAAAAGGTCTCTACCTTTTGTTTTATTATAGATTTACGATTTATAGTGATAGATTTACATACACATAGATAACTTTTACGTTATAAACCTATACATACAAAAAATATATTATATGGTAAAATTAATAATATAAAAATATAGGTATTTATTCAAATTACTCAAATTAATGGAATATTAAATAAATACAATTATTAAAATTAAATAACAAATTAAACATATAGAAAGTTCGGAGGTAAACTTAATGAAAAAATTTTCAAAACTGTTAGCACTACTTCTAGCAACGCAACTTACTTTAGTATGTGGAGATAGAAATAAACCTGTTAATGCCGCAATCAACACATTAGAAAAGAGTGATTCTAATTATTCTATTAATGTAAATGGAACAATTAAAGAAAAGGCAAATACGCTTGTTGAAAAGTATGGTGTAACAAGTGTTCAATATACAATTATGGATGATGGTAATATAATATCATCAGGAAGTAGTGGAGTATATAGTAAAAATAGTAATAGGAGTATAGCTAGTGATACTATGTATGGGATTGGTTCAACATCTAAGACTTTTACAGCAGCTGCTATAATGAAATTAGTAGATATGAAAAAAGTTGATTTAGACAAGCCTATTGTAAATTATATTCCAGAGTTTGTAATGAAAGATGAAAGATATAAAAAAATAACGACTAGAATGTTGCTTAATCATTCATCAGGAATTATGGGGAGTGCATATTCAAGAACAATCTTATGGGATGATAATGATACAATTGCCCATGATAAATTATTAGAGCAATTAAAAACTCAAAGATTAAAAGCTGAACCAGGTAAATTTTCTGTGTATTGTAATGATGGATTTACACTTGCGGAAATATTGGTTGAAAAAGTAAGTGGACAAAGCTTTACAGATTTCATTCATGATAATATAACAATCCCATTAAAAATGGATAATACAAAAACTACACAAGATGGATTTAATAGAGATAAGCTTGCAAAAACTTATAGTACAATTGCACCTACAGTAGATACACCACCAGATAGTACAAACATAATTGGTGCAGGTGGGATATATTCAACAACACAAGACTTGTGTAAATTTGGGAATATATTCACAAAGAATGGTACATTGCTTTCAGCAAATTCTGTTAATCAGATGATAAGTGGTGAATACAAAAACGGTTTGTGGTTAGATAACATAGATAATACTGAAAATATTTTTAACTATGGACTTGGCTTTGATGGAACAGATATATTTCCATTTAGCCAATATGGTATAAAAGCTATTGCAAAAGGCGGAGATACATTACTTTATCACAATGCTACTGTTATATTACCAGAGTATAATATGGTTGCAGCAGTATCCTCAACAGGTGGAAGTAGCTTATATAATGAGGTCTTAGCTTGCAATATGTTACTTGATGCTTTAAAAGAAAAGGGTATTATTCAAGAAATAAAAAGTAATAAATCTTTTGATAAGCCAACTAAAACCTTAATAGATGATGATATTAAAAAGTATGAAGGAACATATGGTGCATCAGGACAAATTATCAATGTAAAGATGAATGAAAATGGTACAATGACAGTTTCAAATACATCACTTTTAGCGAAAGCACAGGATACAGAATATATTTATAATGGTAACGGAGTATTTTTGAAACAAGATGGTAGTGAAAAAATTACTTTTGAAAGTAAGGACGGTAAGATTTACTTAAGATCTGATTCGTATATAAAATTGCCAGGAGTTGGAGAAACAGCAGTGGCACAATATATGGGACAAAAATTAGAGGAAAATAAGTTGACAGCAGAAGTAAGTAAAGCCTGGGAAGATAGAAATAACAATAAATATTTTAATCTAACAGATAAGTATAATTCTGAAATATTTAGTGCTTTGCCAGCTTTTATAACTGTTAATTTTAATAATGGTTATCAAATGTCTAACAAAATCATAGATGCAAATAATTCTATTAGTGTTATTGAAGTTCCTGTAATGGCAGGAAGGGATACATTTGATTGTAATTTCTTTAAAGAAAATAATATTGAATATATGAAAGCAGCTGAAAATATATTAATTAGTCAAGATGGTCTAAAAGAAATCATAAAAGGTAACAGCAGTTGTACTATAAAAGATGATGGATACAATATATGGTATAAGGTCAATGATAATTTAGAAGGAAAAAAACTTACAGTAGAATTACCTGAAAATAGTGGATTTTTAGTATATACAAAAGACGGTGTATGTACAAACCAAAGCGCATTAACTAAAAATAATACTGCAACATTATCAGGTGGTGGTTATATAATGTTTGGCGGTGAAAAAGGTAGTAAAATTGATATTACAATAGAGTAGAATATTTTCTCATTAAAAACACATTATAAGATTAATTAAATAAATATTATGGAGGATTGCAATGAAAATTTTAAAGAAATTATTAATATTTATTATGATTCTAGTTATTATAATGGTTTTGCCAATAGAAATTTCTAAAAACAATGCATGTGCTAATTCAAATTTTAATAAAAGAGCTCCTGTTAAAATAGGAGTATTCCTACATAGCTTTGATGACTATCTTTCTCTTGTAAAACAAAATTTAGAAACTATTCAAAAAGAAAATCAAGATAAAGTTGAATTTACTTTTTTTAATGCAAAAGAAAATCAAGCTATACAAAATGAAAGTATTGATAAAGCTATTAAAGAAAATTTTGATCTTTTAATTGTGAATTTACATACTTTAAAATTAGATGAAGTAGGAGATACTCTATATAAAATAATTAAAGAAAATATTCCATTAATTTTATTTGGAGAGCCAGATGAAAATTTAATAAAGTTTATTGGACGTTATGGTGTCTTTATAGCAAGTTCTGGTGAAAACTCTGGTATTCTAGAGGGAAAAATTCTTGCTGATGAATGGATGGATCATAAAGAAACTATAGATAAAAATCGCGATAACATATTGCAGTATATTATGTTAAAAGGTAGAATTGGTGACCCAATAGTAAATCAAAGAACAAAGTATGCTCTTTCAACACTTAATGAAGCTGGAATAAAAACAGAAGAACTTGCATCAGTCAATGGTGAGTGGAGTAAAGATTTAGCTAAAGAGGCTATTGAATCTCTATTTTTAAAATATGGCAACAAAATTGAAGCTATAATTTCAAATAATGATTCTATGGCAATAGGTGCTATTGAAGCCTTACAAAAATATGGCTATAACAAAGGTAATAAATCAATGACTATTCCAGTTGTTGGAATTGATGGAATACCAGAAGCTATTGAATTGGTTAATAAAGGATATATGACAGGTACAGTTATCCAAGATCCTGGTGCTAATGCTGAAGCTCTTTATAAGGTTGGAATGAATCTAGCTTATAGAAAACCTGCTATTGAGAATACAAATTATAAATTTGATGATACAGGAGCTGTAATTCGGTTGCCCTACAAAGAATATAAAAAGGAATAAAAATATTTACTCCTTAAATTTTTTCTCCAATTAGAATTATTAAAAAATAAAAAGTAGTTAATTATTATTATTTAATTTCATAGTTTTACAATATGAACATAACAGTAAACTGCCAATTCAAGTATATTAGTCTGGCAAATCGGTATTCGGAAAGGAAAAGACATGATTATAAGAAAATATAAACCATTAGATTGTATGGTATTAGCCGAATTATTTTACAATACAGTTCATTTAGTCAATGCAAAAGACTATACAGAAGAACAGTTAAATGTATGGGCAACGGGAAGTATAGATTTAAAGGAATGGAATAAATCCTTTTTAGAACATTTTACAGTTGTTGCCATTGAAGATAATGTTATAGTCGGATTCGGAGATATCGATAATAATGGATATTTAGATAGATTGTTTGTTCATAAGGATTACCAAAACAAAGGAATTGCAACAGCAATTTGCGATAAACTGGAAAAATATGTTTGCGCGGATAAAATTAGTACCCATGCTTCAATTACTGCAAAACCTTTTTTTGAAAAACGAGGTTATAAAGTTATTAAAGAACAGCAGATTGAGAGAAAAGGTATTATATTAATAAACTATGTTATGGAGAAATAGGAAAATTAAATAAATATTACCATATTTTAATTTTGGTTTATCAGGTATTTGGGTAGCTATTCTTATTAGTTATATTGTTGCTAGTGTAGCGGCAGCCCATAGTATCTAGAAAGTATCTACCTTATAAAAAAATAGAGGAATTTATTTTGCCTCCACTTTCTATGATTTGATTATTTCATTAGCGATACTTCCCATTATAACTAAATATTTTTCAGTTAATTTATAAAGTTGATTATTTAACTGTCTGAGTCTGCTAGTATTTATCATTTTGTTGGCAGGAAAAAAATATAATTTAAATATAGAAAATACTTGACAATAGGTGGAAAAATCACAGCCTTGTTATAGATAAATACTAAATTACTATCTTTGATTTTTAAAGATAAACAGTAAATTTACAATTTATTCGTAATGGTAAGTGAAAATTGAATCAATAAAATTAATATTAATGATAACTTGATAATGTATTTAAATAAGGGGATTAGTAACATAAAGAGTTGTAATAATTTTTAATTGTTATGACTCTTTATTTTTTACAAAAAAATGAATAATATTATATTTACAATTTATGTTATAATTAACCAGAATATAAATAGTAATTTAAATGAGGTATTTTATATGAAAATTGGTATTATACAAGCTAGTTCTCAAAAAAATAAAAATGATTTGTTATATAATTGTGTAAAAAAGGTTGTAAAAGATAAAGGATATGAGGTTATTAATTTTGGTGTTTTTCAAGATGAAGAAAGTGAATATTCTTATATTGAAATTGCAATTTGTATAAGCATTTTATTAGAAAGTAAATCTATAGATTTCATAGTTACTGGGTGTTCATCTGGGCAAGGAATGATGTTAGCTTGTAATAGTTTGCCAAATATTCTGTGTGGATATATTGAAAATCCATCAGATGCATATTTATTTGGTAGGATTAATAATGGTAATGCTGTTTCATTTCCTCTTGGATTGAATTTTGGATGGGCTGGTGAAATTAATCTGCAATGTACATTAGAAAAACTATTTGATGAACCATTTGGAATTGGATATCCTAAGCAAGATGCAGTAAGAAAGCAAAAAGACACCAAAATGTTAAAAGTTTTAAACAATATTACGAAAAGAAGCCTTGTAGAAGTGCTACCAAAAGTAAATCTAGATTTCATGAAACATGTACTTCAACGAGATAATATTTACTATTATGTTATTAAAAATGGTGAAAATGAAGAATTGAAAGCACTACTCCGATTATATCGTTAAATTTCAATTTTAATAATTAAAATAGTAATTTGAATGAGGGGGAATTGGAGAGATATATGGATATTAATAAAATAAAATCTCCTAAAGATATATTTCAGTATATGAATGATCACATAGAGTATGGATGGATTGATATAAATGGTGAAAAACATATTAAAACCATGAAGGATTTTAGAAAAATATATAAAATATCATCTATAGAAGAAACAATAGATAGAGGATTAGGGACATGCATTGAACAGGTTTCTTTAATGCATAATTTGCTAAACAAATTAAAGGTCAAAAATAAAATGTTTTGTTGTAGAATTTATGAACCTGATGATTATTTTAACTTAGAAAATGATGAACATATGCATTGTTTTTTACTTTACTATTTAAACAATAAGGTTTATCATATGGAACACCCTAATTTTGAGAAAAAAGGTATATATGAATATGATAATGAGGAAGTAGCAATTAATCATATTGTTAATTATTACAGAGAATTAAGAGGTGGAAAAGATAGTCCAATAGCAGAATTTTATAAAGTAAAAGAAGGGTTATCTTTTAAAGAGTTTAATAAGTACATTAATCATGTTAATGAGTTAAGAGGAAATAAGAGGCTAAGAGAAAATCTAAATTTATAATTAAAATATGAAAGGGATATTATGAAAACATTAATATTCAATGGTTCTCCAAGGAAAGATGGAGATACTGTTAGTTTAATAAATGAATTGGTTAAGCAGTTAAATGGTGAGTATAGAATAGTTAATGCATATAATTGTAAAATAAATCCGTGTATTGACTGTAGGTTTTGTTGGAAAAATGAAGGGTGTTGTGTTAATGATGAAATGCAGGAAATTTATAAGTATATACAGGAGTGTGACAATATTTTAATTGCATCTCCCATTTATTTTTCAGAATTAACAGGAGCATTGCTGAGTGTTGGAAGTAGGCTTCAAACTTATTTCTGTGGAAAGTTCTTTCGTAAAGAGATTCCAATTAAAAAGCCTAAAAAAGGTGCCGTTATTGTCGTTGGTGGGGGAGATGGAAGCATAAACAAACCATATGAAACAGCATGTACTTTACTTCATCATATGAATTCACATGACATATTTCCACTTGTATATAGTCATAATACAAATAGTAATTCAGCAATTACTGATATTAATGCTATAAAAGGGATAAATGGTATTACAAAATTTTTTAATGATCCAAAAGAATAAAGATAGTTGCGTAAGTACGATTTTTAACGATATATCTAGAAATTTAAACGATATATTTCAATTTTAGAATTTACTTAGTAGGAAAATAAGTTTTAAAAAGTCAAATATAAAATTATAAGCAAAAACAAAGAGTTGTAATGATTTTAATTGTTATGACTCTTTATTTTTGCTTATGAAACTGAATAATATTATATTTACAAGTTATGTTATAATTAACCAATAGATAAATGGTAATTTGAAAGGAGAAACTTGTAATATGAGATACACAAGTACTTTAATAGCTGTAGTAGATATAGAAAAATCTAAAAGGTTTTATAATAAGATACTAGGATTAGATGTTATTGATGATTTTGGTGCAAATGTAACTTTAACAGGAGGTATTGCTTTACAAACATTAGAAATGTAGAAAGGTTTTATTCATAAAGATAAAAATAATACATTTGAATGATACTTTGAAGAAGATGATATGGATGCTTTTATTAAAAAGCTAAATACCTTTAATGATATAGATTATGTACATGGATTAATTGAGCATAAATGGAGGCAACAAGTAGTAATGTTTTATGATTTGGATAAGCATATAATTGAGGTGGGAGAAAATATTACAATTGTTATTAAAAGGTTTGCTAAAAATGGACTTTCAGCTGAAGAGATTGCAGTAAGAATAGAGGTACCATTTCATTATATAAAATCATGCTTACAATAGCAAATTACAAGTTTAATAATTTAAGTGATAAATGTGCTTTATTTAAGGCATTCAATGAAAGTCATGAAGCAGATATTGTAAATGAGTTATCTGTTGTAAATAATAAAATATTTAATAAATATGAGAATAATGCTTTTTGAAATAAGAAGATAATAGAAGAACTAATAATAAATAAGATAGAAGTAAGGGGTAATTTAATTATGAATGATTTTGAAAGTATACTTAACTATTATAAAAGTGAATTGAAGTGGAACCCACCATTTGCAGAGGTGCTTTCTAAATATTCTCCAAATGGATTAAATGGATATTTAATGATGCGTGAATCCATTGAAAGTGGACATTTGTCTAAAAAGACTAGAGAATTAATTTTTACTATATTAGATAGCTTAGATGATGAAGTAAGTGGAGCAAAGTCACATGCTATTGCTGCTATAGAAGCAGGATTAACAATGGAAGAATTAGTAGAGGCGTTTGTAATTGTAACTATTGTTAAAGGAATTAATGTATTATGCAAAACAGGTGTTGAAGTAATTAAAGCAGCAGAAAAAAGATTACATGATATAAATTTAACTAATGAAAGTCAAACATAATATTATAATCAAAAATAAAACATCTATTGAAAAGTCGTATTATTTAGAAATAAATGTGCGATTTTTTTTAGATAAGTTAAAATAAGTAAATTTAAATAGTAATTTGCAGGGGAGTTTAAGAGAAAATCTAAATATATAATTAAGACTATTTATATAGTATTTAGCAGACTTAGAATATAGTCTGCTATTTTTTATGGAAAGTTTGCTTGACATTAAATGGAATAATTTGTATAATAATTATGGAAAGTTTACTTTCCCTAGAAAGGAGGAGTACTTTGAAAAATCGTTTAGAAGAAATAAGAAAGCAAAGAGGAATAAAGCAAGAAGATTTAGCTAATGCTCTTGAAGTTTCAAGGCAAACAATTGGCTCTCTTGAAAATGGAAGGTATAATCCATCAATTATATTAGCTTTTAAAATTGCTAGATATTTTAATATGAGTATAGAAGAAATTTTTATTTATGAGGAGGAGAATAAATGAAGAAATCTGTGTTATATACAGGTATTGGGTATTTGCTATGTGGAATTACATTCATTGCAGTTGCTCTCTTTACTGAATTTAAATTTGAAGGATTATTATGTGGATTTGGAGGTGCTGGTGTTAGTTGTGGAATAGTTTCTATTTTGAAATATATGCACTGGTCAAAACCAAAAAATCAGGATGAGTATAATAAAAGATTGAAGATTGAAAAGATAGAATTAGAAGATGAGAGAAAGATTATGATAAGAGATAAAAGTGGATGTATTACTTATAAAATAATGCTGCTTATATATTCTATATTAATAATAATATTTTCTATAATTAATATGGTTGGAGATTTTAAACCACTATCAACATATATTGTTATCACTTTTGTTATTTTACTTGTTTTTCAGTATTTCTGTGGGATTTTTGTATTTAATTATCTTAATAAAAGATTATAAACATAAGAAACTTGAAACGTAAATTTAAAGGTGAAAGGAATAATAAATTATGAATATTAATAAGAAACAATTTTTAAAAGATTGGGTAGTACCAGTATTTTTGGCAATAGCAGTAGCACTTTTAATAAAACAGTATTTATTTTTAAGTGTATATGTTCCGTCTACATCAATGGTACCTACAATAAATAAATGGGATAAGCTAATTGTAACGAGGATATACAATACAGAAAATATAGAAAGAGGAAATATTATTGTATTTAATTCAGATGAATTAGGAAAAAGGCTTGTTAAAAGAGTTATTGGATTACCTGGAGATCATATTGTAATACATGATGGTATTACAAATATAAATGGAACTGATATTAAAGAAGATTATGTGAAAAATAATGAAAAATATGATGGAGTATTTGATGTACCAGAAGATAAGTTTTTCTTTTTAGGTGATAATCGTGCAAATTCATGTGATGCACGACGTTGGAATAATCCTTATATAGATAAAGAAGATATTCAAGGAAAAGCTATCTTTAGGTTTTATCCTTTTGATAATTTAGGATTTTTAATTTATTGCACGGATTATTTACAGCAGGGGATGTATTAAATTGAAATTTATTACATTAACAAGTAGTTATAAAACTGAGTGGGAAAGTTTGATTAGTGAGTTTGAAGAGAATGGAGAAAAAATAATTGCTACAGCGAGGCAAAATAATATAGTTAAAAACATAAAAGGATGGAAATTAATTACCGTCCTTTTATGTTTTTTTAATTAGCCTCATCAGATTTTGATTCACAACTCTCTTCAATCTTTTTGATTCTTTTTTTATAGATTGATGAAAATACAGTTAATGTAACAAAAGCTAAAGCAAAAACTGAACTTAACATAATTATTCCTGTAGCGATTGAACCTAGCAATTTATGATATTTTAAATATGAGGATATAAAAAATGTTATACCACATAAAATACCTGATATTGAACTGACAATTATATTAGTTTTTATGTTTGCTTCTAATTTTCTATCCCAAATTCCATTTTTCAAGCATGCAAAAACAATGTATATAGAAAGGCACATGAATACAATCAACTCACCTATAATATCTCCTTTACCAATTGATGATTGAATGAGGATAGTGGCAAAGAGTCCCCAAAATGCAAACCACATGCCATTTCGTTCAATTTTTAAAAGTTTTTGTTCTTGCATTTCATCTAATTTATTTTTTCTTTTATTCATCATTTTCTTCCTCCCAAAATAAATCATCTAGTCCTTTTCCCAATGCTCTGCAAATGGCTCGGCATAGCTTAATCGTTGGATTATAATCGCCCTGTTCAATAGCATTCATTGTTTGCCTAGAAATTCCAACTTTTTCAGCAAGTTGTTTTTGCGTCATATCAAGTTGAGCACGAGCAACTTTTATAGGAATATTTCGTCCCATATAATCACCTCCATATTTCTATATTATTATAAAAATTACTTTATGTCAAATATATACGACATATATAAATAAATATTTTAATTTTATCAAGTGCAAGGCACCAAAAGAATATACTGAATCATATCAAAATTCACGTGATTTAATAAAAGCAGATGTTAAAGATTATTCAAATAATATTTTATTGGATATACATGGAGATGCAGTAAATAGTACTAAATGTGATACAAAAAAATATAACATTAGTTCTTGCTAAAAATAGTCCTTATTATGAGAACAATAAGATATTTTCTGAAAATTTATTACAAAATATAAATAGTTCAAATGAAATTAAAGCAGAAATAATTTCGTATAATCGTGGTAAGTTATGCTTTAATCAGGATTTATCTAAAAATGCGTTACTTATTAATTTGGGAAATAACATGTCTAGTGACAGTGATATAGAAAAGTGCGTAAATGTACTTGTTTCAGCTTTAAAGAAAACTCAAAAGAATAGTTATGAATATTAATTAAATGTTTTTAAATTAGGGTGTATTTTAAAGCAATGTTGATAAATGAATTATGATTAAAGTGGACAATCACATGATTGTCCACTTTAAGAATTTTACTTATGTAAATTTAGTTACTTTTAGATGATTTTATTTTTTTAACAATATAAGTTATTGTATATCCAATTATCCATAATACTGAGTAAATTAAAACATATTCAAATGCTGAATCATTTAAATATATTTTCATTAATATTATATAATCTAATATAGACACTCCAAATGAAAATATTAGATTAACTATATTTGTATTATTTACAGCACATAAAATTCCTTGTATTAAAAATAATAATGGAAATAGTAAAAGTAATGATATTATAAAAAGTCCTTTAAAATCTATTCCCTTTGTATTGTAGACATCCATATTAGTAAATGAGATTACTGTTAATAGGCTCATTAATATTGCTGGAAAGAAAATTATAATTATATTTTTCTTTTTTATGGAGATCCCCTCCCCTTTGTTTATTCATATATTGATTAAT
>NZ_JAMQIF010000155.1:0-270 GCF_023845855.1 Clostridium sp. ZBS2 | reverse complement strand
AACTTATATAAATGAAATATCAAAATATAAAACAACAAGATATGGAAGAGGTCCTATTGGAGGAAGTTATGGACTTTCAACATCAGGAATATCCTCTAATGTACCAATGGGATGCGTAACAGGGGCTACTCCGGATGGAAGACTTGCATGGACTCCAGCAGCAGAAGGAGCATCTCCAGTACAAGGATCAGATATAGAAGGACCAACTTCTGTTTTAAAATCAATAACTAAGTTACCTACTATATTAATGACTGGGGGACAATTATTAAA
>NZ_JAMQIF010000154.1:0-290 GCF_023845855.1 Clostridium sp. ZBS2 | reverse complement strand
ATAAAATAGCGGGTCCAAATGCTGAACCAAATCCTGCCCAAGCATAACCTACAAGTGTTAAAATTGTATCACTTGGATGATACGCTAAAACAACTGCTATCATAGCCACTACTAATACTGATAATCTACCGATAAATACAAGGTCTTTGTCACTTGCGTTACGACGGAAAAATGTTTTATAAAAGTCTTCCGTTACTGCACTTGAAATAACAAGTAATTGTGAGGAAATACTACTCATAATCGAAGCCAAAATAGCTGATAATAAAAATCCTGTAATGTATGGATGGAAT
>NZ_JAMQIF010000153.1:0-289 GCF_023845855.1 Clostridium sp. ZBS2 | reverse complement strand
TTTTTCCAGAAGGTGTTGGGATTATTCCTTGGCTGGTTCCTGGTACGAATGAAATTGGAGAAGCTACATCTGAAAAAATGAAGGAAAATCGTTTAATCGTTTGGCCACATCACGGGATTTATGGTGCGGGAAAATCAATGGATGAAACATTTGGATTAATTGAAACCGCGGAGAAAGCAGCAGAAGTTTATACTATTGTGATGTCACAAGGCGGTATTAAACAAGCGATTACAGATGAACAATTGAAAGCACTGGGTGAAAGATTTGGCGTTGAAGCAAAGGCAGGTTA
>NZ_JAMQIF010000152.1:0-218 GCF_023845855.1 Clostridium sp. ZBS2 | reverse complement strand
TTTTTTTTTTTTTTTTTTACAAATTTTGCTGTGTTTTTTTCTTCTTTTTTTAATTTTTTTTTTTTTCTTTTTCCCTCTCCTTCTGATAATAAAAAAATATTTTTTTTTTTTTCTCTTTTTTTTTTATAATTGGAAAAATATAATGTATTTATATTTTTTTTTTTATTATATTAATTTATTATTTATAAACAATATTTTTTTTTTTTTTAAAAATTTTT
>NZ_JAMQIF010000151.1:0-402 GCF_023845855.1 Clostridium sp. ZBS2 | reverse complement strand
AAAAAATTAAAAAGAAAAAAAAAAAAAATTTTTTTTAAAGAAAAATAAAAGAAAATTTTTAAAACCATACATAAAAAGAAAGTAAAAAAAAAAAATTTGAAAGTAAATAAAAATTTGTAATTTTCCCCCTAAGAATTTTTTTGAATTAAAAAAAAAATATTTTTTACGGAGGGATAATTAAAAAAAAAAAAATAAAAAAAAAAAAAAAAAAAAAAAAAAAATAAAAATAAATAAAAAAAACAATAACAACAACAAAAATAAAAAAAAAAAAAAAAAAAAAAAAAAAAACAAATAAAATAAAAAAAAAAAATAATAAAGAAAAGGAAATAGAAGAAGAAAAAAAAAAAAATTAAAAAAAAAAAAAAAAAAAAAAAAATAAAAAAAAAAAAAAAATAAAAAAAA
>NZ_JAMQIF010000150.1:0-267 GCF_023845855.1 Clostridium sp. ZBS2 | reverse complement strand
CCTTATTTTTAAAAAATTTCTAAATTTTTTTTTTTTTTTCTTCATATATTAAATTCAACAAAAAATTGTTAGTTTTTATCAACTAAAATTAAATCAAAAATATTTTTGTCTATATAAATCAATAAAATTTAAAAAACAATTATTATACCCAATTCAATTCCCTATCTTTTAAAAAAAATTTTTTATATACCCCTTATATTAACATCAATTTCGAATATTATTTTATTATAATTTTTTCTTTTCCTTTTTTTCTATTTTTTTTTTTTT
>NZ_JAMQIF010000148.1:0-373 GCF_023845855.1 Clostridium sp. ZBS2 | reverse complement strand
AGTGTAAAAAAAGGCCTTTACTAAAAAAAAAAACACTCTTTTAAAAAAAAGGTAAAATTCTAATTATTCTTTTTATTTTTTAAAAAATTTTTTAAATTTTATTAAAAAAATTTTTTTTTTTGTTTATCTTAAAATTTTTTTTTTTTTTTTTATTTTTTTTTTTTTTCCCTCATAAATTTTTTTTTTACTGTGTTTTTTTTTTTTTGTTTTTTAAAATTTTTTTTTTTTATCAATTAAAAAAAAAAAATTATTTTCGATATTTTAAATTAAAAAAAAAAAAAAAAATGAAATAAAAGATGAAGAATTAATTTAAAAAAAATAAGAGTTTTTTCATATTAGAAGATATGATCTTTTTAAAAATATATCTGGCAAA
>NZ_JAMQIF010000147.1:0-277 GCF_023845855.1 Clostridium sp. ZBS2 | reverse complement strand
TTAGATGCTATAGATTTAGGAGAAATGAAGGCAACAGTTGCACAACAAGCTGATTTACTTGGTAAATTAGGTGTCCAACTTGCAGAAAAAATATACAATTCTGAACATGTTGATAGTGAAATAGCTGCTGATTTAAAAGTTATAACTAAATAATTTATGGTATAATGTGATTTAGTTAGTATGGATTACAAAAGGAGTATTTTTATGAAAAAAACGACATTATTAGATGTAGCTAATCACGTTAATGTATCAAAAACTACCGTATCTATGGTATTAA
>NZ_JAMQIF010000146.1:0-280 GCF_023845855.1 Clostridium sp. ZBS2 | reverse complement strand
CGGATTCCCATCGCTATTTAATGAAGAAACCGGGCTATTATCTTTCTGAAGAGAAGTATATTGCGAGGTTACGTAAAGAACTGCAGTTAGCGCCTTACAGTCGCTTTCCATTAACGTGGATTATGGAAGCCGCAGATGATATTTCTTATTGTGTCGCCGATCTTGAAGACGCGGTAGAGAAAAGAATCTTTAGCGTTGAGCAGCTTTATCACCATTTATATCACGCGTGGTGCCACCATGAGAAGGATTCGCTGTTTGAGCTGGTGGTAGGAAATGCGTG
>NZ_JAMQIF010000015.1:0-33684 GCF_023845855.1 Clostridium sp. ZBS2 | reverse complement strand
ACTTTATTATTAAGGAACATAGATAGGAGAAAATTTAATTATAATATGTAAAATATTTAGTTTATATACTTTAAATGGTATAATTTTAGTGAGGTGAGAATTATCATGAATTTGCAATATATAAATAAAGATTATCCCTATACATTCATTGGGGTTTTACCATCATATGATAGTATATTGAAAAATGAAAGTGTAGAAGAGTGTTATAAATCAAAAGGAAGAGTATTTTTTAATCAGTATGGAGAATTACAATTTGTACTTAAAGTAATAAATGAGATACCAGATGTTATAAAATCTGAATATGATAGTGTGTATTTTACTGCATATGGTAATTCAATATTAGAATGGAATGATAATATAAATAATTCTTTAGAAAAAAGAATAGAAGAATTTACAGCTTTCCTTGAGAAAAAATTGATTTTATTTAAATTATATATATCCTCTAAAGAATATCATAGATTTAAAGTTTCATCTACTAATTCATGTATTTTAAAAGATATGCCAGAAGGAATTAATAAGGAATCTAGACTATTATTAGTTCCACAATATGAAAAATCACAGATTGATTTAGAACAGAAAATTATTAATAAGAGTAACTTGGAATTAAGTAATTTTATAGAAAATAGTAAAGAATATGCACCAATTATAATAAATAAAAATACTATATATGGTTCTTTTAAGCATATTAAACTAACATCACGTGGATATGAATGTTTGCAAGAAAGTGAAATAAAGAAGATAAAATTAGATTTAGAATCTGATATTATAAAAAATCATATTATATTGTATGATGGTTGCATGTATATTGAAGAGAATTTTCTATATTCTATTTTAATAGATAATTGGCTAAATGAGGGAGAAGTTGTAACAGGAGTAATAGAAACACCATTAGTAGATGACGATGAAAGTGAATATTGTACAAATGAAAAATCTGAATCCGAAAGATTAAAAGAATCAGAAGAAGATTTCTTAATTAACTTAAAGAATAAGGCATTGAGTGAACATCTTGTTTATTCAGAAGAAGATTTGATTAATTTCCATACAGCAATAAAAACAGGAAATTTAGTAATATTAAGTGGAATGTCTGGAACAGGAAAGTCAAAGTTGGTAGAAATATATGCTAAGAGTTTAGGAATATATAATAAAGACCAATATTTAATGATACCAGTAAAACCAAACTGGAATGATGATAGTGATTTAATCGGTTTTTTAGATACTATAAATAATGTATATCGTCCATCTTCAAGTGGATTAGTAGATTTATTAATACAAGCAGATGAAAGCAGAGAGAAAGATAAAATATTTTTAGTTTGTTTTGATGAAATGAATTTATCAAGAGTAGAATATTATTTTAGTGAATTTTTAAGTATATTAGAACAAGATACTTCTAAAAGAAAACTTACTATATATAATCCTAATATTGAGAGCAGAGTTTTTAATAGCAATATATATAAAAGCGAAATACATATTGGGCCTAATGTTATTTTTGTAGGAACAATAAATACAGATGAAACTACTTTTTCTTTATCAGATAAAGTATTAGACAGGGCGACTGTTATTAAATCCGATATAGGAAGTTTTAAAACATGGAAAGAAACAGCTAATTCACAAGAACATATTGACAGTAATTCTATCTTAAAACAAGAAGACTTTTTCAAATGGATAAATAATTCTAATAAAGTTATATTAACAGATAGAGAATTAGACTTTTTACAAAAATTTAATGAATACTTAAATCAAATAAATCCAGCAGTAGGTGTTGGATACAGAGTATTATATCAGATAAACAAATATATAAGTAATATACCATATGATAAGATAGAAAGACAACATTCATTTGATTTACAGATAGTACAAAAAGTATTACCTAAATTAAGAGGAAGTTCTGATGTGTTAGAGCAATTTATTGGTGAGGATAAGAAAATTAATAAATTAATTGAAGAATATATTGATGTAAGTGAATTTAAAAAAAGTAAAAAGGTACTGGAAGTAAAGCAAAAGGAGATGGAGGAACATGGATTTGTTTGCTAAAGAAGAAAACATTCCTTTCTCTATCAAATTTAAAGAATGCGTATATGGTAAAGAAAAAAATATAATAGATATTAAAAATTTCTCAAAGCAAGATATTGAACCAGAGAATTTACCAACATTGAAAGAATTACATGAATTATCAGTTACTTTTTTAAAGAAATCAGATAGTGAAGGTATACCTGAAGATGCAGGATTATTTATGGATTTATTAGATGTTATAGACTGTGCATATTATGATAAAGATATGGATATGTCATATGTTAAATGTGAATCAGAAACCTTTTTGTATTTACAAAATGAAGGTAATAGAAGTTATCCTATTGTTCCTGGTAAATATAGAATAATTGTTAGATGGAGTAAAAATTTTTATTATAGTTATATAAAAATAGACCCACTACATATTTCTGATAAAGAATTAGATATTATGAAAATGGATTTAGAAGAATCATGCAAAGGATTATCAAAGGATATTTTTACTAGTAGTAATGAAATTAATTATTTAAATGATAGTGAATTTTGTGAAATGTTTCAGCTGGATGAATTTAATTATATAAAAAGAAATTATAATAAAATAAGATATGCATTGAATAATATTGTAGAAAAACCTTTATTTCAATTAAATAAAATTTATGATGTTAAGTCATATCACTTAAGCAAAAAAATAGATGAAAAGAGTTGTAGATGGCTACAAGGCTATAGAGGACAGGCAAAAAATGAAGGTGGATTTAACAAACCAAGATATATATTAACTTCTGCAATAGAAAATAACTATGAAATAAGTGCAAATATATGTATAAAAAATTTTATATTAATATTCATAAAAAAGTTGCATGAGGGTAGAAGAAATTTAGAAAAGTACGATATGTTTTATAAAAATATAAAATATGTCCGAGAAAAATATATATCAATATATCAATTTGTATCAGATGATATGTTTTTAAATACTATAGGTATAGGAATAAAAAGAATTGATAAATTATATAAGGAAATAAGAGAAATTGAGGATTATTTTAATGAGATACTTAATAAACCACTTTTTAGTAAGCTAAATACGTACAGAAATATTCAGATACCATCAATTATGACAAAAGATGAGAGATATAATTTAATTTATAGGATATATAAGTCTCTTATTAAAAATACAGAAAATAATGATAGTAATATGCCTAAATTTAAGAGTAAGTATACAGATATTATATATGAATATTGGTGTTATGTTAAAACAATTCAAAGTCTTATTATGCTTGGATACAATCCTCAAAGTGGATGGATATATAATAAGGAATTTGATAATGAGAGTATAATTCCATTTATAGATGATGGCGAAAAGGTGACATTATATAAAGGTGATATTACATTAGATGTAATTTTTAATGATATATATGCTACCCATAAAAATGAAGCAAAAGATAAGAAAAAATTAGTATGGGCTATGACATCTCATAATAAACCTGACATTCATATAGATGTGTATAAAAGGAATCTATTTAAATATTGTATAATAGCAGATTCCAAGTATAGAAATCCAAATAGTTTTTGGAAAGTTAGACAAGCATATAGACACCAATATAAAACAACAAAAGCTATGGAGCAATTATTTGATTATGCATCAAAGTACTATTTTATAAAAGAAGATGAAGATGATTTAAGAATAAATGCTGTGAAGAAAGTAATAGCTTTATGTCCTATACCTAAAAATACAGATGATGAAATTTTGGAATATGAAAGCAATGTAGCAATAGTTTGTTTGAATCCTATTAATGGAGTAAAAGAGTATGTTAGTTATTTAGAAATGCTTATTAGATAATAATGACAATAGATTTATGAATCTACTTAAACAATTAAAAAACAATTACATGAAAAAGATAAGGAAATTATATTGTATATATAAAGGGAGATGTAATAATGGCATTTAATTTTGCAACAAGGCATTTGTCTGCTCAACAACAAAATATTATTAGAGCTAGAAAAGAAAATGATGAAAGATTAAAACAGGAGAGTAGTATTATTAAGCACAGTTTCATATATGAAATTTCAATAATGATGAAGTTGGGGAATGATTTAGATGTTAAAGTTGATGGAAAGATGAAGTTGGGGAATGATTTAGATGTTAAAGTTGATGGAAATAAAACTATGAAAATTTATAAAGATTTCTGCGATAAAAATAGAAGTGTATGGTTTTCAACAAATTCTCATCCTAAGGGCATAGGTAAGCAAAAGTATAAAGAATTTACAGATGCTATTAACAAAGGCAATACTGTAGAAATGTTTTTTATTATTGGAAAGGGATGTAATGGTACTAACAATATAGAATATAGAGCTGAAGTTCTTGATATAGAAAGTGATGCTGATGGTATATATTCACCAGATGTTAATTTGACACCAATGGAGTATAAGAAAGAAAATAAAAAGATATGGATTAAGATTAGTAATTTACAAAAGGTCAATGAATTAAGTGTGAAAGATTTTGTTATTGCAAGTACAAAGAAAGATTTAAAAGAAGCGATAGAAGGTTCACAATATCATTTTGGTTATATTAAGAGAAAATAGATATTTAATTAAAAAATCATAGAAGGAAGTTGAGAAAAATGGCAGATATTAAATATGAAATAAAAGAAGAAGTTGGAGTTGTATCAGAATCACCTAAGGGCTGGACTAAAGAATTAAATTTTATAAGCTGGAATGGTAAAGAAGCTAAATATGATTTAAGAGATTGGGCTCCTAAACATGAAAAGATGGGGAAGGGTGCAACGTTAAGCAAGGAAGAATTGATAAAATTAAAAGAGTTGCTTAATAGCATAGAACTATAAGACTTTCTTTAAATTATGTATAATTTTTTATATAAAAAGTTATGGGAAGTGTTTGAATATGAGTATGCAGAGCCCTAATATAATTTTATTTAATAATAAGAACTATTTAATCCTTGATATTGAAGAGAACAAAAAAATAATTGATATAAAGCAGTTAGAGGAAGCTAAAGTAATTAATGAATATAAGAATCAAATATGTGTTTCTAGCTGTTGGAGAGGATATATCGCAACTTATGAAGTTGAGGATGATAAGCTATTTCTTAAAGTAATTGAGAGAGATGATAGCAATATAGACAATGTAGATTATGAGCTTGTTTTTAGTGGATGTGTTATTATTGTTGAAGATGATGATAGCTATTTCAATACAGATTTTATACAATGTTTATTTGAGTTCAATAATGCGTATGAATTGGTGTTTGAAGCTGGGAAACTTAATAAAAAGATTTCTTTAAATGAAATGATAGAACAGTTTAATCAACAAGATAAATGTGATTGTTTGAAGTATATAAATGAAAAGTGTACTGGTAAATATGGAAGACGTAATTATAAGTGGAGAACAGATGATTCATTAGATGATGATGAGGTTTGATATCTATACATTTAAATCTGCACATCTATACAGTATAATATGCAGTCCTATACATTAAGTTAGGAAGATATGATTTTAAATACCCATAAATACTAAGCTTAGAGCACATGAGAAATACTAATTAATATAAGAAATATAATGTAGCAGAAGTCTTTAAAATTACTTCTGCTATATTTGTTTACGATTAAGAAATAATATTATCTATAAAGTATTCTGCAAAATAGAGGTCTGTTGATATTATATAGTTTTTATTTTTTTCAGATACTATCTAAAAGCTGTTTCGGTTTATTATATTTTAAGTTATAGCTCAAATTATGTATGTGCTTAAAACAAGGATTGAGATAATTTTGGATAATAACCAATAATTTAGATGTAAGCTTAAACTTATGAATTAGAAAAGCAATTATTTCGTAGTACCTGAAGAAAGAAAACTTCTAAATATAATAGAAACCTATGAATTTAAAGCAAAATTACAGGTATCAACAGAATAAGTAAAACAATTAGTATTAACAATACAATCAGATGTTACTGAATGTTTAAATACATAGTTAATATAGCAACTAAATGTCGAAAAATAAAACTATAACAATACTGTAAATTTAATTGTATTTAAAAAGTTTTTCGCAGAATTATAAGAGAGCTTATTAGTTTAGTACTTTGCTAAAATTAAAGTACAGATTAAAAATAAAAACTATAAAACTTAAAAAAGATTATGATATTGTGAATAACTAAATTAATAGTATATTCAATAAGTAAATTGTAAAAAATAGTAAATAAGAATAAGAGATATTAGTATTAATTAAATACAGTATCTCTTATTTTTTTGTATAAAAAATCAAAGAAATCATCTAGCAATTATATTTTAAATAAAAATTGTATATAACATAATATAGCAGAGTTGATTATAAGTATAAAATTGGCTATAAATACCTGTTTATAAGGATTTACAAGAAGATTAAGAACGCATTCTAGTGTAACAAAAAAACATTAAAATTGAAAAACAATAGCAAATATGGAGGTGATATTTATAAGATTAAAATATATAAAAGAATTTAATAAAAGTGACAGAAGAGCATTAACAGCATTAGCTAAAACATCTATTGCAACAGAACAACATTTGCAAACAATGATAAATAAAAATAGAATTTACAGCTATATTAAAGAAGGTATTCTTAAAAAAGATATGTATTATAATCCAGTTCCCACAAAATCTATCCAAGCCTACAGACTAACCCAGCATGGTCAAAAGATAGCTACCTATTATTTCAATCTCAAAGATTTCCAACACGCAGAAAGTATAATACATGACATAATTATAGCAAATAAATATTTTTCTTTATCTCAAAAAGAACAGAAAACCTGGATATCTGAGACAACAATAAAGAAAATATTGCAGGAAAAAGAAGATGAATTTGAAGAAGGAAAAGAATATGGAGCAGTGGATGGAGTATATAAAGATTTGAATGGAAATTGGATTGGATTCGAAGGAACAACATCTAGCTATAGAAATAAGGATATTACTAAAAAGAAAAATACCTCTAGATTATTAAATTTAAAATATGAAGAAGGGAGGCGATAGAAATGGAAGAAGTTAAAACAAATTATTATAGAAATAAAATTAAATTAGAACTATGCAGAAAATATGAAAATTATATTTTCTTGATTTATTATATGAGTTCTGAAGGTAGAGGGGGAGTATTGCAGGAACAGATAGTGCAAGGTGCATTAAAGTTTAGATTAGATGCTACTAAAAGAACTATATTAGCTAAGTTATTAGAACTAAAGAAGGCAGATATAATAAAAGAAATTAAGTATAAAAGGAATAGCAGAATAATAATGCTTAGAAAATTTGCAAAAAAATATCTGAGAAACGAGTGGCTTATAGATGTTAAAAGCGTTCATATTCCAAACTTAGAAACAACTCATTTAAAATATATTTTTAGAGCAGAGTATTTCTTAAAGAATATAATTCCAAATATACGTGTTGATGGATTAAGGGAAATGCAGTTATACTCTAGATATTGTGCTGATGGAAACAGTTTTATAGGCACGAGCGAAGATTACATGGAGTATTTTTATGAATCATTTTTAAGGTGTATGAATAAAGATGAAGTTAATAAAGATATTAAGTATTTACAAGAAAAAATGCAAATGCAAATTGATAATATGATTAAAACAAGAAATGTTAATATATCTAATGGATATGAGCTTGTAACAATAGAGACTATAACTAATAAGAAGAATGCGATTATAGATGAAATATCTGAAAACGAAGCTGGTGGATTTACAATAGATATTGTTTATCTTAACTATAAGAATAAGCTAAATGTAGAAGAAGTTCTTATTATAGTTTCTAGAGTTTTTGAGCTGTATAAAAGGATTTTTCAATGGAATTATAAGATATATGTTAATTTTGCTATAGCCTGTATAGATAAAGATGCATGTATAAGAAGTAAAAATGATTTAGAAAATAAGATTAAAGCAAGTGAATTAAATAAAAAGTATAATATCAATCCTGCTTTTCTAAAGTTTGAATTATTAAATTTTGATATCACAAAAAAGTATTTTAAATAAAGAATAAAAGCATTAGGCTTAAAGAGTTCTAGTGCTTTTACATATATTTTTTTATATAAAAATTTATTGATTGTCTTTAATAAGTGAAGATAGGAAAACTTTAGATGTTGCAGTTGCAAGGTTTAAGATTAGTTCTTTATCTTTATCAGAAATATTCTTAACATTAATATCTAATTTGTATTTATGTATAACAAAACTAATAAAATTATCTGAAAGTGTAGATGATTTAGTATCTGAATTTAAGAGTTCATCAGTAGAAGTATTAAATGTTTCACATAATTTATAAATAATGGTTAAGTTGGGCTCTAATTGTCCTTTTTCGTATTTTGTAATGTTACTAACACTAATTTCTAACTTATCAGCTAATTCTTTCTGAGTCATATTGGCTTCTTTTCTTAATCTTCTTATATTTTCTCCAATAGTAGTATTATTCATATTTTAAATCCACCTTTATTTTCTATATTAGAAATAGTATAACATAAAATATTCTTATATAGAAAATTCATAATAGTTATGAACAGTTCTTATCTGAATGGCAGTGGTTATGATAAGTTCATATCTGTATCTGCAAGAGTTATATTTCGATGCTCTGCTATCTATAATATAGAGAAACAAAAAACAAAGGAGTGATGAACAATGGATAATAACACATTATTAATAGGAATTGACTCAGGAAAAGATAGCACAAAGGTTTGCTATAAGAATGAATTTGGATTACAGAAACAAATATTTAGAACTAAGGTACAGGAGGTAAACAACTTAGGAGTAGATGTAAAAGGAAAGACATTTAAGGTTAAGTTTGAAGATAAGAATTATTTAGTTGGAGATATGATATCCGAAAATAAGCTGAGTTTTGAATTGAATAAAGCTAGTATACAGCATAAAATTTGTATATACTTAGCTATTGCAAGAATAGTTAAAGAAACTAATACTCATGAAGTAAAAATAGCTATAGGAGCTCCATTAACTGTATACAAGAATGAAAGATTAAAAAATGAATATAAAGATTATATTAAAGGCAACGGTTTAATTAATATAATAGTGAATGATGAATTAATAAACTTTAATATTGAAGAGATATTAATTTTACCAGAATCAATAGGTCCCATATATAATGAAATGAATCAATATAGAAATGAGAAGGTTACTATTATAGACATTGGAGGATTAAACAGCAATATATGTCAGTTTAATAATTTAATACCGAACGTAGCATCAATGTTAGTTGCTAATAAAGGTGGCAATATTCTAAAATCCAAAATTGCAGATACTTTAAGTGAACAATATGGAATTATTATTTATAAAGAAGATGTAGATTCAATAATAAGAGATGGAATTTTATATATTCAGGGAAAAACTCAACAGAACAGTAAAATTTTAATTAAAAAATTAATGGAAGCACATCTTGAAGATATAATTAATTTCTGTAAACAAAATGAGCTAGATATCCTAAATGTAAATGGAAAAATAGTATTTTCTGGTGGAGGAAGTCTTTTATTAAAAGAAATTATACAAGAAAAATATTCTTATGCAAAGATAGCTACAGACGCTCAATTTAACAATGTACAAGCATTTTATAAGGTGTTATCTATAAAAAATGAAGGCTAAGAAAAAGCTTACTATAAGCTTTGCAGGGGAATATGAGGAACTATATAATTTCTTAAAAGAGAAAAAAGACAGAAGCTGTTTTGTATGTAATATATTAAACAACTATTTAAAAAATGATTGTAGCCAAGAAGAGTTGATTGAAATGGCAGTTACTAAAGCACTAAGTAAATATAATTTAGCTAGTATAAATAAACAAGAACACGTTGAAGAAAAGAATGAAGAAGTAACACAGGAAGATAAAGATTTAATTAAAAATTTATTCTAAAATAGAAAATTTTTAAAAGCAGATACTAAGACTGATTTTTGGTCTTGATATCTGCTTTTGGTCGCATATAAGGGTTGCCTATAAAGAACTTGCAATTGTTAGTTAAGGGATGTATTATAATAATATGAAAGTTCTGAAACGGAAAAAATCAATTAAAAGTTCTAAAATAGAAATATAAAGGAGGATTAATTATGAATATAAATTTAAAGAGATTAGCAGTTTCTGGATTGATAAATATTTCTACAGTTACTATTGGTATAATATTTGGATATGTAATTAAGTGTGCATTGCTATAAAATAATTTAAGAAACAAAAAAGGAGCTAAGTAAAAGCCCCTTCCCAATAATAATTAAGATTAAAAATTGTGTATATTTATTTTTTAAAAGTAGGAAACTGTAAAATGTTGTTATAACAACTCCTAATTTAGACATACTGTTTTATCAGTATAATATATAATATGCATCTTTTCTTAAAATATAACTCCTAACAAGTACAACCATGTTGAATTATAAAAAAATAAATAATTGTATATCATATAATATCTAAAAAAGAAAGAGGGATGTTGTTATGATATATTTAAATGAGGAGCATAAAGAAAGGTATAAAATTTTAATTAAAAAATCAGGGATGATTTATGAAGATAGGGAGAGGAAGGCTTTGTTCCATTTGTTAGCTGGAAATTCGGATTTGTACAAGCAAGTGGATAAGATTTATGATTTTAATAGGCAACAGCTATGCTGTATGACAGGATATGGACAAGTAGATTTTAGTAATATATATACTTCATCATCTTCGAAAAGCTTATTGTTACTAGCTATACAGTTATATAATAATGGAACAGATATTACAGTAGCTGAATCTTTTAGATACTTAGATGCAGGTACTGCACAAATTGCATTAGTTGCAATAAAAATAAGATATAATATTAATTAATTCTTATAGAGGTTATTTTTTCTAAGCAGATATAGAAAAGATAATCTCTATTTTTTGTTAAAAAAAGTTATATGTTTGGATATAATGTTATATTTAAAAAAATATTGTATATAATACAATATCACGAAAAAGAAAGGAGCATGTATTATATGCAAGAAAAAAGTAATATAACATTAGCACAAGTATTACACCTTTTAAAGGAAAAGAAAGAGGTGAGCTTGAATCAGATTCAGTTGGAAACAGGTTTAAGCAAGAGCTATTTAAGTCGATTAACAAATGGTTCTAGAAATAATCCGAGCCTTCAAGTATTATCACAGTTGGCAGACTTTTTTGATACAGACGTAAGCTCTTTGCTTAAAGATATAGTAATTGTAGATGATATTCATGAAGAAGATGAACAGGAAACTAACCCAGAAATCGCAGTTGACATATTATTCAAAGAGGAATTAGACCAAACGTGCAGAGAATTATGGAAAGAGATACAGATTTACTGTAACAAAGAAAAAGTTACAGTAGAAAACATTAAGCCAATTATCCGAAAGATTCATGAACTAAGGCTTTTAAGTAAAAAAATATCATAAGAAAGGAAGAATAAGATATGAATGAAGGTGATGACACAAGACTAGAAGATTGGTTTCTAAGAATGATACTTATGAATTCACAAGAATTGGAGGAGATAGTTAAAAGCAGAATTGATGGTTTTTTAAAGATTGAGCAAGATACATGTGAGACGCTTATAGCCAGAGGTACTGTTAATTATGGAGAAAATAATATTGAAATCTATACAAATATAGGCAGAAGAGAGGTGGCATTTGTAAGGAAAATACAAGACTTAATTGCGAGAGCAGGAGATGGGGAAGATAAATATATTCTTTGTATTGCACAAGAATTTAGTAATGCAGATATTGAAGAACTTATGCAAGATACTGTTTTTTATTTAGAAAAATGTATACATCTTATATTTCTAATAATAAATATAAATGAAAAAAGTGAAAATCTTAAAGATATTATAAAGGAACAGGTGGAGATAAAAGTATATAAGAAAACTTATTAAAAATACAGTAAATAAGAGCAGTTAGATAATTCTAATTAGCTCTTATTTTTTATATACTAAAGAAAAATTTTTATATTTTGAGTTAAAGCTGTATACAATATATAAATTCATGAAAAAAGGAGGCTTGATGCCAGAGAAGGAAGGATTAAAAAAACATATTGTCAAGAAAGAGGTGTTTAATTTTTTAATTAAAAAAATAATGAACAGGAGTGTGAATTAAATGTGTAATCATATTGGAAGTTACATATTGAATGATGTATTGAAGGCTGTAAATGAGTCGGGAATTTTTAAGGAAATAGGAAAGGAAAGAACGCAGGAACTGACATTAAGGATTTTTGAAGTGGGAAGAAATTATGATTGTAATGATACAGAAATATTGGATGGAATAGCACAAGAATGTGGTGTGTGTAGTTTTTGTCCATCTGCAAGTGATGATATAAATGCAGAAGGTATTTGTACAAAATGTAGACAAGATAAATAAAAGATTGAGAGCTGATTAGAAAATAGGTATTCTAGTTAGCTCTCTTATTCTGTTAAAATATAAATAATAAAGAAGGAAATTAGGAAAAGTGATTATATTATGATAAGAATAAATTTTTATATAAAAAATTATAGATTATTGGTAAGATTTGTGTAAGAAGAATAGTTTTTATATTTATATATGAAGAGGTTAATATGAATTTTAAAAGTGAATATATTAAAAATGAAATTAACAGATTACAGCAGTTGTTAGATAATGACAATAGATTTAAACAAGAGTTTATTAAAAATAAAGAGAAACTATCTGGATTAGTAATTAATTATAATAATGTTAATTTGAAAGATAAGATATGTGAACAGAATATTTTTAAATTCTTGGGTTTTAAAAAAGAAGGAGTAAGAATAAAAATTAATGATTTGGTAAGTGGTTATATAGCATTTATCAGTAACTCTCAAGAAGAAGCAGAAGAAACAAAGGCTTATTATATAGAACAATATAATATTAAAGAGTATGAATGTAAAATTACAAAAATAAATGAAAATGTTACTGTAGAGTTAATGTTTAAAGAAGATTTATGGGGAAAGGTTCTTTATAGCGAGAATGAGCGTAAGTATTATCTTTATATATATAAAACAATCAATAAAGATGATAAAAATTATTATGTGAGATTTGATTCAGTTGAATTTTTAGCTTTTGCATTAAAAATAACTATAAATGATGCAACTATGTTATTACTTAATGCAATAAATAAAGAGAGAAAATATTTGATAGAAGAATATGAAAAGATATGTGAATATAACTTAAAGGATATAGAAGAAAGAATTTCTGAATACCAAACATTAAGAGTCTTTCTTCTTAAAGATATAGATATATTAAAAGCATTTATTGATTATGTTAAAGAAAACATATATAAATTAAGAGAAGAAGACAGAAAGCTATATATCTATTGTCCTAATGTGACTTTTGGAAAGATTATAAATAAATCAGGGAATATAGCTGGAAAATATCTAAATGTGTTGACTGCATTATGTCTTGTAGAGAAGAAAGTAGATAAAGAAGATAATAAAAATAATAGAAATGCTCCTGCTAAATATTATATAAAAGAATTTACCGAAGAAATCTTAAAAAAATCTAATGAAGTAGCTAGATTATTCATGTTAAACAATGTTAAAATTACAGATTTTACTGAAAACAAATGTAAAGAAATTTTGGGAGAAGAAAAAGCAAAAGAAATATTTTTTGCTAAATCCAATAAAAAGAAGGGAGGTAAATTATAATTGAGAGCTAAAATTGTAAGTTTAAAAAAAACTATTGATAAGGTAGCGAGAAGAGTTTATCAAGATATATTAAAAGAAGCATTAGAAGATAAGGTATTAAATAGTGTTTTTGAAGAAATAATTATTAAAAAGTTACTTATGTATAATTATGGAAAATTTAATTCTTATATTAAATGCACAGATATTAGTAATAAGAAGATTATTTTAAGTTTACTGATAAAATATAGAAATAAGAATTGTACTAAAGAGATTACGTCTATGTTTGAATTAGAAGATAAATATATTAGTGAGCTTGAAAGTGTTAAAGATTATGATGTTCTTGAATATTTTATAGAACACATATACATGATAGCAAAAGATGAAATTAATAATAATATAATAGAAGAACTATTTAATACTGATAAGTTAAAAAAAGTTACAAATTATAATATATTGCAGGAAATGAGAAAAGCACAAACTAAAGGAGATGTATTTGTATATAGAGAAGAACTAATTTCTATTTTAAAGGAGAATTATAAACATAATATTGATAAAATAAGACAATCTATAAGTAAACTTTCAGAAGAAAATATAATATATGAAGATGATGATAGGATTTATTTTACTGAATATTATGAAGCTGAGCATACTCTTGCATTAAATATAAAGCAGAGACTTAATACTGTTATTCAAATAGAAGAGCAAATAAAAGATAAGATTGATAGATATATTGAGAAAGAAAATAACACTAATACATATAAGTTTAGTGATGAACAGAGAGAAGCTATATATAATGTGTTTAATAGTAATATTTCATTAATAATAGGTTCGGCTGGAACTGGTAAATCAACTCTTATTGGTAATATTACAAGATGTATAAAGTATGTTTATTCAGATACTGTTAAAATTGGATTGGTGAGTTTTACAGGTAAAGCTGTAACAAGGTTAAATGCAGAAGAAATAGGTATTACAGCTACTACAATACACAGATTTTTAAATTTAAAAGATAATGATAAGAAATATGAGGTTAAATCAGTTCCAGCTGTTGAGTTTTTGATAGTTGATGAAGCATCTATGACAGATTTAAGGTTAATGAGTACATTATTCAATAGTTTAGAGAGCAATACAAGGATTATATTGGTTGGAGATATTTTTCAGTTAGAACCAGTTGGAGCTGGAGCGCCATTTTTGAATTTATTTAATTGTAATAATATAGCTAAAACTGAATTACATACAATATACAGACAGAAACAGAACTCAATTCTGCTTAATAATGCAAATGCTATAAGAAGAGGCGATTTTGATTCTATTAAATATTATGATGAATTTAAAATTATAGATTGTAAAGATGATAAAGACATATTAGGTAAGGTCACAGAGCAGATTAACAGTTTAAAAAAAGATGGGTATGCATTAGATGATATAGCTATACTTGCACAAAATAATAAGTTAGTTGATGAGATTAATAATATGATTTCTTATTCTGTTAGTATAGATAACAAGATACATAGTAAGCTGTTTAATATAAATGATAAGGTTATTCAAACTATTAATAATTATGAGAAGAATGTTTTTAATGGAGAAGCTGGTAAGATAACAGCAATAGAGAGCTTTGCAGATAGATATATTGTAAAAGTTAGGTTTGATTTTAAAGATAAAGAAGTTATATATACAAATGAAGAGATTTATCAGTTAAGATTGGGTTATGCTATTACTGTACATAAAAGTCAAGGAAGTGAGTATAAAGCTGTAATTATAGTTGTTGATGATGAAAACATAGATGTGTATTATAATAAGTTGTTGTATGTTTCAGCTACTAGAGCAAAACAGAAGGCTATAATTATAAGTGAGGCTAAGAATTTTAAAAAGGCAGTTGAAAATAAAAGTAAAGTTAGAAATGAATATCTATTAGAGAGGATACAGTCTTAGTTTTTCTTGATATGTATTAAATACAAACAGCATGTTTCATAGTATCTAAAAAATAGAAACTACAAAGATATTAAAGATTATATATTTAAAAGAAAAACTAATAAATAAATAAATAAACCCTAAAAGAAAGATTTAATGTTATAAGATATAAATTATTTATATCAGCTGTATTTAAAATTGATAGAACGGAAAATTATAATAGATACATATAACGTTATTTATTCTTGTATATAGATTAATAGTGTATTCAATAAGTTAAATGTGAAAAAATGTATTTTTAAAAGAATGAACTATAAGATTAGAAATATCTTTTAATTCATTCTTTTTAATTATAATAAGTTGTTTAAACGACAGAATGTCTCTTAAAGACATAGTTGCCTAAATAGAACAACATTCTTTTATTATTTATTTTATAATTAATTTATAGAAGAATGTTCATAAAGGTGTACCTTTATGAACATTATCTTATGTTCTTGAAAGTCCTGCGAGGACTAACAAGGAAAATAGTATTTAGAGTTAATTATAGAATTGTTTTATAAATGAACTTCTTCATAATACAAATTTATTTATGAACAAAAATTAAAAAATAACCTTTACGAACAGTGGAGAGAATTAGGATACATAATCATTAAAATATAGAAAGAATAAACATGTTAAGATATATAATTAATGTGAAAATATAAATTAATTATATTGTTATGCTATAATAACAATATAATTTTAAATAGGAGGTTTTATATGGATGTTGAATTAAGTAGAGTACAGCAATATTTAGAATGGATGAAAACAAAACTTTTTCTTGATAAAAAAGCTAAAAATGCTAAAGAACCCAGTATAAGATTTGTAAGAAGAGGACAAGTTTATGAATGTTCCTTTGGAGTTGGAATAGGAAGTGAACAAGAAAAAGAAAATAGACCATGTGTAATATTACAGAATTATAATGGAAATAGAAATTCACCTAATACTATTGTGGCACCAATTTCTCATACTGATGATAAATTACCTGTTATAGTTGAATTAGAAACACAATATAATAGTGATGGTACTGTGAAATTAGATGGTAGTGTTTTATTAGCTAATGTGATAACTATTAGTAAGGCTAGATTAGGAAATCTAATTACGGATTTAGGAAGTGAAGAAATGAAAAAAATAGATTTAGCACTTGCAAAATCTATTGATATTCATAAATATTATCTAGATATAAGTAAACAATTAGATAAGAAGAAAGAGTATATAGTTAATTTAAAAAAAGAAAGAAATTCAGTACAAGATGATTTGAAGAAAATCTTGAATTTATTACAAGTCACTTCATTAGAGGAGGCTGAAGAAAAAATAAAAAACCTATAGACAATATGTGTAAATATGTGTATAATAAAATTACAAAAAGATTTGCCTTAGGATAAGGTAGATAATATTATTATTTTAAAAGTAGAGAGTAAAGGATTTGCTCTCTTTTATCAATTATATGTATCAAAATAATGATTTGTACATATAATATAATACAAAAAGGTTTTAGCTAGGAAAGCTAAAATATTATATTATGAAAAAATGAAAGAGCTTAGGATAAGCTCTTTTTTAATATATATGAATGTATAAAAAATTTGAATAAACTCTTTCATTTTTTGTGAGATTCAATTAGTTTTAAATATTTGTAGATAGTAGGATAAGATAGGTTACAGAGCCTAGAGAATTCTTTCTTATTTATTTCTCCATTTTTATATTTGGGATAATGCTTATAAAAGACAGCTGGAATAGAATCAGCATCTGTAATAGGTCTACCTATTTTTTTACCCTTGACTTGGGCATTTTTCATGCCACTTTTAACTCTTTCAGATATCATATTCCGTTCTAATTCTGCGAAAACACCCATCATCTTTAACATACCTTCTGTCATTACATCAAGTTGCTTTGTGCAATCTAATACAAAAGTACCAAATATCAATTTTAGATGCTTTTCTTTAGCTAATTCTATAATTTCACAAAGTTGTTTTGTAGAACGGCTGATTCTGCTGACCTCAGTGCAGGTTAAAGTATCATAATCTTTAATTATTTCAAGAAGTTTACAAAGTTCAGGTCTATTCGTTTTTGTTCCACTTTCATATTCTTTATATATTTTTGATGTATCTGTTACTCCCAATTCCTTTAATTCTCGTATCTGTCTTGTAATATCTTGCATATTTTCGTTGGTGGAGCAACGAGCATATCCGTAAATCATAGTTAAATAACCTCCTGTTTTCAATTTTAATATATTATATGTAAACAAAAGGGTATTAATAATTTTGTTTATATTTTTTGGCTGATTTAAGAGGAAATAAGGCTTATTTTAGTATCTGAAAAAGTATAAACGAAAAGAAATCTTTTTATTTATATTATTATTTGTATAAATTAGGAAAATATGATAGACTATTTATTGAGAACGTTTGTTCTTGATGATGCATGGAAAATATATTTTTATATAAGTAATCAAGACAGACGTTATAAATTATTAGTAGAAATAAAAATGAATGTGGAGATAGATTTATGTTAGCAAATATTAAGACAACAATATTATTAGCATTAGGTATGATTTTTTTTAGTGTTATATATGGTATAGGGACAAGGATTTATAGAAGAATACAGTATAGTAGCATTAATGAAAAAATAGCTAAAAAAGTATGTAAAATTCCAAAGATACGTAGTATATTAGCAATCATGCAAATTATTATAATATGTATTATTTTGGGGATTGTTATTACATTACAGCAAGAATATAAATTTATATATTTGGGAGAATTAAGTAGTTACTTGAATTTAACAATTGGAATTTTAACGTTATATGGAATATTTTATGTATTTATTCAGTTTGCATTAAATTATTCGCTTCAGATTAAAGATGACAAGTATTGGGGACGAAGTAAAACAAAACTTTTGTTGATGGATAGTAAAGAATATATTTTTTTTAATTCAATATATTTTAAATGTATGTTACTATTTTCTACAATAATGTGTATTTGTAATGAAAAAATATTAGAAATGAAATATATTATTGTATATAAGGAGTATGTTAAGGCATTATGGGGTGTTAGTATAGCAATAGTGTTTATATTATACATTCTTTTGTTTATAAAGAGTATAAAAGTTATGATGAGATTATTCACAATGCAGGAACATAAAGATGTGTGGTTAAATAACTTAATAAGAAATAAAATTAAAGAAGAATACAAGGAAGTTTTTAATTATTATTATAAAGAAAAATCCAATGATTTTATAAGATGCTTGATGGATGAAACTGTAAGTTTTACTCAGAAACAAAGAATAGAAATGATTACTTATGTAATAAAAAACATTCATTATTATTTAGATATTAAAGATGAAAGCGATACATTAGATTTGGAAAAGATATTCTATTCAAGACAGATATTCAGTTATTTTTGGAATGTATGTGATGAATTAAAATTGAATTTTGAACAGATAGAAGACATATATAAATATCAGAATAGGATAATAAATTCTTTGATACATAATGAAGATATAAGTGAAAATATAAAAAATATAGAAAAGTTTTTTAAAGGAGAAAATACCTTTTTATATAATAATTATTTTGATTTGGATTGTAATATGTATTTTGATATTAATAATATATTGTGGACAAGTATTGATAATAAAGAAAAATGCAAGGCAATATATAGTTATATAGTCGATAGGCAAATAGAAAAACAGGTAATATATAAATATCTAAATGATAAGAAATTAACTGAGTATGAGGGGTTACTTATAAAACAATATAGTAAATTTATTTTTAAATTATTAGATAAATGTGTTCAGATAAATATAATAACAGAACAAGGTATAAAAGAAATTTTTAGAACAACTAAGAACAGAGTTTTAAATAAATTAAATCAAGAAATAATTTATAGATACATAGTTAATCTTGAATATAATCAAAACAATATAGAATATTTTAATGAGTTAATAAAACTAGTAGATTATAAATATAAAGTAGTAATTATTTTTTACATGATTTTATATACAGGGAATGATACTTATTACAAATGGGGAAATGAAATTAAAATATTTAGAAATGATTTAATTAATGATATTTATAATGATATGAGTTTAAAAGAAGAAGTTGTAGTTTTTATTTGTAAATATATAGAGAAAAGTAATATAGGACACAAAATAAAAAGTAAATTAGTTAAGTGGATTTATAATAGTATTTATAGAAAAATAGATGAAAAAATGATTAGTGAATGCAATCAGTATTCATATATTAATTATCTTAAACTATTAAAATTCAAATATATATTTAATGAAAGTAACTATGGTATGGAAATATTTGATTTTCAAAATATAAAAGTTGATAATTTAATAGAAAGTGGTTTATATGACTGGAGAATTGAATTCTTAAATGAGCTAACTGAAATTCCTAATATTTTGAAAGAAAAATTCTTTTTTGAACATCAAGAATATTTTTATAAATATTTTATTCAATCAAGAATTCCTGAAAGAATTTATTCAACAGAAAATTTTAAGATAATGTATGTAAATAGAATGTTCTATTTACGAGAAGAAACATTGGTAGAATTAATTAAAAATATTGGTTTCTTTCAAAAAGGATTATGTAATTTTCTTATTCTAAAATTAGCTGAAAAAGATTATAAATATTTGTTAATAAATAATAAAATATCTGAATTTATTAGGACAGAATTTAAAAGAACAATAAATAATAGTGGCATGAATATAAAAACATATATAACTAAACTTATTGAAGAAGCTAATAAGTGTATTTGTAATTCTGTATCAGATTTTGATAAAGAAAACATTTTTTATGAATTAAATAAATTAATGTTTAATGAAAAATAAGATAAGGAAAGAGAGATAAGAATATGGAAGAATTTATTATTCCAATTAAAGATAAGGGATATATAAAATTATTAAATGAAACAGTTGGATTTATTGATGATATATTAGTATATGGACAAGATATCTTCTCATTAATAAATAGTGATGGTGGAGATAACTCGTATTACAAGTCCAGTATATTATTAATGTTAAGAGAAAGCTTGGAAATTACGGATGGAATAAAATCATTATATAGTGGTTCAAGTATAAATGTATCATCAATTTTATTAAGAAGTATATTTGAAGTGTATTTAGGAATTAAGTATATTTTTCAAGAGGAATCTGAAATAAAAAGAAGAGCTTTATCATATGATGTAGAAAATCTCTATAGGAAAATTAATTATTATGAAAAAATGGATGTAAATAATGAAGAATATGCAGAGTTTAGAAAAATTGTTGGAGAAGAAGTAGCTGAAAATTTTGATTCAGAAGATATGCAAAAACGAATTAATAATTTAAAAAGTATATTTGATAAATATCCTGAGTATAAGGAAATTAAAGAAGAAAGAGAACAAACAATTTCACATAATATGAGGAGGTATAGGAATAAGACACCTAGGTGGTATGAATTATTTGATGGGCCTAAAAGTATATATCAGTTAAGTAAAACTTTGAATATGGAGAAGTATTACATTACATTGTATGAAGTATTATCCAATAAGAGTCATGGTAGCAATGCTATGAATGGGATAGGTATATTAAATGGGAATGTTTGCGTTGAAAATCCTAAGGTGCCATCACCATCAAAATTATCTATACAAATATCATTATTATCAACTTTTCTTGAAGGAATGTATTTTGAAATTGTAAAAAATATGTTAGATAAAGAAGATGGGGTTAATTTCGCACAGTGGCATTTTGAGTTGAGGAAAAGGGAAAAAATGATAACTGATAAATGGAAAAATGTAAAATACAAAAGCAAATAAGATATATAATTAGTTCAACTTTTGAATGTATAGATAGTATCAGTATAATAATTTGCCACAATAAGTTTTGAGAAGAAATAATAGTTTTTATATAATTATTATTTTTAAGTAGTGTGTTATAAGTAAGAAAAATTCAGTGTGAAAATGAAGTTAATGGGGGGAGAGTTTCATGAATTATTTTTATTATCCAGTAAAATTGAAAAGATGGAATATATTTGATAAAACTGATGGACTAGGTGATATTGTTGACTTTTATGCAACAGGAGCAACCAATATTGGGGATTTTATTATATTTTATGTTGGAAAAAATATTTATGAAAGGCAACCTGGAATTTATGCATATGGAATAGTTATAGATGTGGGAATAGAGATTGAAACTAATAAAAAATATTGTTATATTAAATTAACTACAATACAATATGATTATCCATTAATAGATTTTGAAAGGTGTAAGCAATTGATTATACCATATAATAGTAATCATATTATCAAAGATGAAAAACTAGTTGAATTACAAAAGTACATTAAAAATTCTCCAGAGATTGAAATAGTGAGTGAGAATGATATAAAAAAATATATAAATACAAAGGAAAGTCATTCTAATTCAATAAGTTATAATAAAAAACCAGTAGCAAAAAAAGCTGTACAAGAAGATAGTAAGGGAAAAAAATATTATCCTAGAAGTATTCAAGTATCTATAAATGCACTATGCTTGGCAAAACATATGTGTGAAATAAATAAAAAACATGAAACATTTATTAGAAAAAAAGACGATACTAATTATACAGAAACACATCATTTAATTCCGTTAAGCAAGTATGAAGATTTTGAGTTTTCATTAGATGTAGAAGAAAATATAGTATCATTGTGCAGTAATTGCCATAATCTTTTGCATTATGGCAAGGATTTTGAAAGTGTATTAAAAAAATTATATGAAGAAAGAAAAGAATTATTAAAATCAGTAGGATTAGAAATAACGTATGAAAAATTATTATCTTATTATAGATAAATTTATTGTTTAAAAACATTTGAACTTAAAGATAAGATACATATTATCTAAATCATATGATAAAATATAGTTTAGAAAACTAACGAAATATATTAAAAGCATTGTTTTCCAGACAGCAGTTAAAAAAAATTATGACTGTTGTCTGGAAGGCAATGTTTTTTCTTTTTATAAAAAATGAAAGGGGAAGGGATATGGAAAAGATACAAGAATATAAACCAGCGATAAAGATTCAGGATTTTCCGAGCAAAGGTAGGGTAAGCAGAATTAAAGGAAGAACAACAGGAAGATTACATCATCTATTGACTGATTTAGAAACAAATATATTTTATCTTTTAGATTTTGAAGAGGATGTTAGTGATATTAAAGAACATTATCCATTGCTTGATTTGATGGATGGTGAAGTAGATTTAGAAGATATTAACTTAAATAAATTCAAAAACAAAAAAACAGGAGAGCAATATATTTTTAGCACAACTTTTGTAGTTACGATTAATTATGCTAATAAAGAAAAGTACATTGCATTATCTGTAAAAAATGAAAGTCAGTTATACAGGGGGACAACATTAGAAAAGTTAGAAGTGGAGAGGAGATACTGGAAAGCTAAAGGTATAGAATGGAGCATTTTGACTAATAAAGATATCAATATGAATAGAGTGGAAAATATTAAGTGGTTATTATTAAATAATGATTCAGATGATATTGAAAATGAAGAATTAATAACTAATTTAATTCAAGATACAGTTCAAAGCAATTATGAAATTACATTAAATAACATGATTATTAATATAGCAAAAGTTACATGTATAAATGAAGCAATTATTTTAACTGTATTTAAAAGAATGATTACTAATAAGAAATTAATAACTGATTTAAATATAAAAATTTTATTAGAAGATAAGTTAATGAGATACAAAGTAGCTGAAGGCGGTGAGGTTATTGGAAGATGTATTAATGTTTAATATGGTCTTGAGAAATAGAAAAGAGGAAAGGCTACGAATCATATGGATAAGTGAAAATGAAGATGATTTTTATATTATAAATATTGATGATAATAAGTGGCAGTATATATATTCAAAGGTTCAGATAAAACAGGAGCTTAGAAATAAAGAAATAGAAGTTATTAATGATGATATTTTTATAGTATCAGAAGATGATATAAATGAGACAGCAAAAGCAATAAGAGATAAATACTTTGATATAGTATCTGAATTATATAGAAATATAAACGAGCCTGAGATATTTACAAGAGAAAGAAACAAATATGTGTCAGGCTTATGCAAGAAATACAAAATATCTAGAAGTACTTTGGATGAAGCCTTAAAGCGATATTGGAAAGGTGGAAAAAGAAAAAATGCATTATTACCACGTTATTACAAGTGTGGAGCTAGAGGAAAAGATAGGAAAGCAGGAAATAAAAAGAGAGGCAGACCAGCTATTTATAGAAATAATGATGGAATAAACGTAGATGATGATATAAAGAAAATTTTTAAGAAATCTATAAATAAATTTTATAATACTCAAAAGCAGAATTCACTAGTAACTACATATGAACTGATGATAAAGGAATATTTTTCAGAAGAAATTGTTAAATCTAATGATGATAAAAAATTAATAATATCAGATAGCAACAGACTGCCTACTATAGCACAATTTAGATATTGGTTTAATAAGGAGAGAGATATAAAAAGAGAAATTACAGCAAGAAATGGGGATAGGATATTTCAGCAGAAATATAGAGCTGTTTTAAATAGTGGTAATAAAGGAATATTAGGTCCAGGAATGGAGTATCAAATTGATGCAACGATAGGAGATATTTATCTAGTTTCAGAATATAACAGTCAGTGGGTTATAGGAAGACCAGTGATTTATATGATTATGGATACTTTCTCAAGAATGATAACTGGATTTTATGTGGGATTAGAAGGACCAAACTGGATTGGAGCTATGACAGCTTTATATAATTCAATGTCACCTAAAAGGGAGTTCTGCAAAAAATATGGTATTGATATAAAAGATGAAGATTGGAATTGTAGTAATGTTCCATTTTCTATTTTGGCAGATAGAGGAGAACTGGAAGGATTTCAAGCAGATAATCTTGTTAATAATTTGGGGATTCAGTTAAGTAACACTCCTCCATACAGAGCAGATTGGAAATCAGTTATAGAACAAAATTTTAGATGCATTAATTTGAAAGTAAACCCCTTATCTCCAGCTGTAGTATTACCTGACTTTAGAGAAAGAGGAGCAAAAGACTACAGATTGGAAGCTAAATTAACATTAAATGATTTTATAAAAATAATAATAAACATTATTTTATATCACAATAATAATCATGTTCTAAAACATTATGTTAGAGATAAAGATATGATTAAAGATGATTTAGAGCCGATACCAAAAAAAATATGGGAATGGGGAATTAGAAATAGAACAGGTATGCTTAGAACAATAGATTCTGAAACATTAAAATTTAGTCTGATGCCACGAGATGAAGCAACTATAACAGAAAAAGGAATAAAATTTAAAGGTGTCTACTATAGTTCTTTATTAGCTATAAAAGAAAGAAGATTTGAGAAAGCAAGATTACATGGAAAATATAAAATAAAAGTATTATATGACCCAAGAAATATGAATAACATTTATTGGATTCAAGATGGTAATATGAATTATGAAAAATGCTTTTTGCTAAATAAAGAATATAGATATTTAGATATGTGTGTAGAAGAAGTTGAGTATTTACAGAAGCGTGAAATAATGATGGTTAATAAGGAGCAATCAGATGAAATTGAAGAAAAAATAAATCTTATAAAGAATATTGAAGATGTTGTTAATAAGCAAGATAAACAAACTAATTTAAGAAATAGCGATTTAAAAGGAATAAGAGTAAATAGAGCTAGTGAAAAAATAATGAATAGAAAAGAAGAAGCTTTTATATTAGGAGAACAGAATAATATTAAACAAATAAAAGAAAGTGATGAAGAAGCAGATATAGATGATTTAGAACTTATAAAATCCAAGTTGAGGAGGCTTAACAATGAATAATATTGATGTAATAGGAATAGACGCAGTATATAAAACTCAAGAAATATCTGAATATAAAGGTAATCCTATGGTAGAAGCCTTACCTAACATTAAAAGTAAAAAAGAAGTAATTGATGATATATGTGTTTATCCATTATACGAAGAGGAAGAAAGAACTTTGGCATCTCATTTGAAATTACATGTAATACAGAGAATATTTAAATACTTTCAGCCACTGCCAATGCATTTAGATTTAGAAAGCAGGATTTCAAGAATGATAAGACAAGGTTATATAAATAGAAATCCATTAACAGCAGAATATAAAAGAGCATTAAACAATGGATATAGAGATATTAAGAATGGTTATATTACTCAAAATGAATTATTTACTACAACTGCATCAGGATTTTCGTTGATAGGGGTAAGTGGAATGGGGAAGACTACAGCTATAAATAGGATATTAAATTCAATACCACAAGTAATATTACATAAGGAGTATAAAGAAGTTCCTTTATGTATAACACAGTTGACTTGGTTAAAGCTTGATTGCTCATATGATGGTTCATTAAAGGCTTTATGTTTAGAATTCTTTTTGAGAATTGATAATATATTAGGAACAAATTATTTTAAAAAATACAATACTGCAAGATTATCAGCAAATGCAATGCTTCCGTTGATGGGACAGATTGCAAAAATATCAAACTTAGGGATATTAGTAATTGATGAAATACAGCATCTAAGCACAGCTAAAAGTGGTGGAGCTGAAAAAATGTTAAATTATTTTGTTACATTAATAAATACAATAGGTGTTCCTGTGGTTCTGGTTGGAACACCAAAAGCTCTAGAAATACTGCAATCAGAGTTTAGACAGGCTAGACGTGGAAGTGGGCAGGGAGATATGATTTGGGATAGATTGAAGAAAGATGAACAATTTACATTATTATTAGAAGGACTCTGGGATTATCAATGGACAGAAGAAAAGATAGAATTAACACAAGAATTTATTGAGGCAATATATGATGAAAGTCAGGGAATAATTGATATTGCAATAAAATTATTTGTAATGGCACAAGTAAGAGCAATATCATCCAGAAAAAAGGCAATAAGTGTAGCTTTAATAAGGCAGGTAGCAAAAGAAAATTTGAGACTTGTAAGACCTATGCTTAGAGCACTGGCAACAGGAAATTTGAAAAATATAAATTCTTACAATGATATTATGATTGTAGATATAGATAATTTTATAAGTACAGAGAAATTAAAAATAGATTCAAACAATAAGATTGATGAATTTAAGAAAGCTAAAGAGAGAGTGGATGAAGAAAATAAAATTGATATAAGGGAAAAAGCTTTTATAAAATTGTTAGAATCAGGATTTAATGAGGATGAAATAGAGAAATATTTAGATGAAGTAATAAAAACAGGTGAAAATAATATAGGAAAGATTGTTAGGGTTACAATTGAATTTATTCTAGGAAAAGTTAATAATACAAATCTTCAAAAAAGTAAAAGAAAATCCAAGAAACCTTTAGATAAAGATGATATAAGATTTATTGCTGAAGAAGCTAAGAAAGATAATATAAGCATTTATGAAAAATTGAAAGAGAACAATTACATAAGAAGTTATGAAGATATATTGAAAGGTGTGAATTAAAAGTGATAACATTCTTTCCAAATCCATATCCAGATGAACTTTTTTATAGTGTTATAGCTAGATACAAAATCTGGAATGGGATTTTAGATAATAAAACTTTATTAAGAGAATTGTATGGGAAAATATCAGTTACAGCAGGTAGAAAACTACCTGCTAATTTTGAATACTTAATAAGTAATTTACCTTACACATATGTAATGAAGGCTGATGAGTTGATTATGGAAAATACAGCATTTAAATTTTATACTGCTTTTGCAACTAAAGAAGCATCAGAAAAAATCTTTTGTAGTATGCTTGGTGATGATGGTTCTAATATTTATAATACACTAGGGTTATCAAATAATGTTGTTCATATAGATACTTCATTAAAATATTGTGAAGAGTGTATAGCTGAAGATAGAAGAAATTATGGGGAAGCTTATTGGCATTTAAAACATCAGTTGGATGGAGTTTTGATTTGTAATAAGCATAATAGAGCATTAAAGACACTTAATAAATCAGTTGAAAAAATTAATAGACAGGAATATTTGAATCTAGAAATAGAAGTAGAGGTTAATTGTGGCAATTACATAGCTGAATTAGATGATAGAGCTATGAGATTACAGAAAACATATTGTAATAATATAGATAAGTTAATGCGAATAAATTTTAAATATAAGAAAATGAATTTTTTTAGAGAAGTATATGCAGAAAAACTTATTGAGATGGGAATTTCAGATACTAGGATGAAATTAAATCAAGAAGATATATTGAAAGCTTTTAAAGGATTTTATGGTGAAGAATATTTAGATGCATTAGGTATAAATTTTTATATAAAAAATCAATACAATTGGGTTACAAAAATATGCAGAAAGCATAGAAATTTATTTCATCCAATGCAACATTTATTAATGATACAGTTTTTAAATATAGATGTTAAAGAGCTTTTTAAAAAGGATGATGTTAAAACTGATAATAATCATAAGTTACAGAAGAAAAATATTAATGAGATTAATGAATATAGGAAATCGTGGCTTTTGTTGCAAGATGAGCATAAGGATTTAAGTGTAAGTGAGTTAAGAAAATATGATTATTCAACATACAGATGGTTATTAAAATATGATAAAGAGTGGATTTTGAAGAATTCACCTAAACGAAAAAGTAAAGGTAACAATCATAAAATAGACTGGAAACAGAGGGATAATGAAATATTATTATTGTGTAAAAATGCAGTATCTGAAATATTAAAATCAGAGCAAAAACCACAAAGAGTGTCAATATCTCTTATAGGTAGAATTATAGGAAAACAATATTTATTAACTAAGTATTTGGACAGATTAATTAGAACTAAAAAGTTCTTAGAGGTTAATACTGAGTCTGTGAAAGAATTTCAAGAAAGAAGAATTACTTGGGTTAAGTATGAATATCCCAATATAGCTGAATGGAAACAAAGAAGAATAATAGGTGTTCATAAAGAACAATAATATAATGTGTTGATAATTTGAAAAAATCAATATATAATATTGTAATATAAAAACAACATATATTTTAGTTGTTCTAATTAATACAACAAATGAAAAGGTGAAAAATGGAAAAGTATATTACAAGTAGTTATTTTGAACAAAGTGAAAAAATAAATGAATATAGCACAATTTTACAGGACGATAATTATTATTATGTTAAAGCTATGATTTTTAGGCAGAGCTCTAGAATAGTATATAGGTCAGTATTGTCTTTTTGGGATATTTGCAAGTTATGTGAACATACTAAAGTAAGGCCAAAAGATGATAAGGAAGTTATCATGAATTTAGATAATATAAAGAATAGATATTTAGAACCTAAACATGGAGAGGATATTGTTTTATATATAAAAGATAATATTGATGATTTTATTTTACCTAATGTAACAACTGTAGTTAATGAAACATTACAAATTGTATACAACATTGATGATGAAAAAAGTATTAGTGTTAATATAAATAGAGAACTTAAACAAAATAATGGATGTATAATGGCCTATTTAAAATTGGATAAAAATATTAAGTTTAAAATAGCTGATGGAAATCACAGAACTTATGCATTGCATAAACTGGTGAATGAAAAGGTAATTAATGGGGAAATAGAAGGGCTATATATGGGCATAGATTTTTACTTGGAAACAGATGCTGAAAAGGAAAAGGATATATTTGTAAGGCTTAACACAACAAAATCCATGGATTCATCAGTTATGGCATTGTTAAATGTAAGAGATTTAATTTCATATTCAGTTAAGAGTTTATTAGGTGTAAGTGATAATTATAATTATGTAGTTGAACATTTTTATCCGGGAAAGGATAAGTATATAGGTGTTGATTTGGTAAGCGATAATATTCCAAAATCTAATAATACCATATCATTTAATATGATAAAGAATATAATTTCATTGTTAGCATTTGGAGTTCAAAATGCAGATAAAAAATTTGAAGAAAAATATAGAAATGATAAGTTATCGTATATAAAATTTATGAAAAAGATATCTGATTTTTTAAATTATATATTTAATAATTGTGAGCCATTTAATAAAATAAATATTGATGATGAATGCATAAAGAATTTTAGAAAGCAATACATATCTATGACTGGAGCAGGACTTTATATTATTGCACAAATAGGTCATGTGGCAATTAAGTATGAAAATATTGACATAATTAAGATTGCTAAAGCAATCTGCGAATTAGATTGGAGAAGAGAAGTACCTGATGATGATAATAAATTTGTTCCAAATCCAATTTTTCTTGGAGGAATTATTTCAGATAATTTGAAAATTTCTAATAATAGAACAGCTATTAGTACAACTACTGCAAAACTAAAGGAAATTTTAAGGCTAAGAGATAATGACATAGAACCATTGATTAATAATAAAAATAGATAATATGTAAATTAAAAGATAGAGGAGTAACTGATACCTACTATCTTTTAATTTATATAAATAATTTGAATGTGAGAGGGAAAATATGATATATGATGGAAGTACATTAGAGAGTATTGAGAAGTCTTTAGCTAATATATTTAATATTGAAAAAGAAGCTCTAATTGAAAAAATAATAGACTATTATTTTAATAATATAGATGAATTTGATAAGAATGAATATTTATATGAAGATTTTATAGAGAGTATTGGAGTAGATGATACGAAAGTTGTTTTTGATTACATAAATTTATTTCATGTTATTTCTTCAATAGATAATTTAGATACCATTAAGAAATTTGGATTGCTTGATTTAAAAGAATCTTTAATAAGAGAAACTTCTTTAAAGAAATATTTAAGTAAGATTGGAATAAACTTTATTTTAACAGATTCAGTAAATTTAACATATAAAGATTTAAAATATGATTTGAGCAAATATAATAAAGATAATACATCAACGAATACAGAATATTGGAAAGCTTACTATGCAGAATATTTATTTCATAGATTAAGTTTCGATTATAATATTAACGGATTTTTATTCTTAGATAATGCTTGTATAGACGATAGTTATCTTGATTTGAAAAATGAATCTGAATTTTTCAATAGATTAAAAATGTTTATTGGAGATAATAATCTATTTGATGAGTGGTTAGAAAATTCATGTAGTTATATTTTAAAGTGTACAGTAAAAACTGGCCAAGCCACTTTGGGAAATGGGTTAAAGTGGGAGGAAGAGGCTATAGAAGCAAAGAAATTAACAAAACAACTAATAGATGTATCAATTAGGATTATTGTAGATATGGAAGTACGAGGTGAAGTAAGATATCCTAGCGAATATGTATTAGTAAAAAATAATGTAATAATTCCCTTCACAGATATAGAAATTTTGGATTATAAATAGAAGGTAATAGTTTTATACTAAAATTAGTTGAATTTAGGAGGAAGGCTATGATAAATGAAAAAATTAATATTATAGCAATGTTTGCAGATAAGGCTTTTGATGAAGAAGAGTCAGAAACATTAAAATCTATAGCAAATGATTGCTTGAAGTTCATAGGTAGTGATGAATATTCAGATTTAGAAAAAGCTATTTTAGCATATCATGGAGCTACTTCATATAGCAATTATATTGGTATTAGGGATAAAGGAATTATGAATTATTTTGGTGATAATGCTAATGAGAGTGACTTTGAATTTTGCATTTATCTATATAGAAAAAGTATAAGATATTTTGAAAAGATTAATGTTGATGAAATGAATGAAATTGATAAATCGTACTATTTAAACTATAAACTCATGGTTTATACAAATTATTCGAATATACTTTATGAAACAGGTAGGCTAATAGTATCTATAGACAAGTTGAAAAATATATTAGATTATGATTTTTCAATGGCAATAGGAAACTTGGGGTGTAAACTTAAAGTTTATGCTGACTATGATTATGATACAGGGCATAAATATGTTTTATATAAGCAGTCATATAATTTATTGAATAGAATTGTTAATAATAAACAATTACATAGTGATGCAAAGAAATTTTTTGAAAAAGAAAAAACATGGTTGGAAGAAAACGTGGGAATAGAAGAACTAACTAAAGAGAGTAACTATAATAAAGAAACTCTTGGTGATAATGAAGATGAGATTGGATATAGAGTTTGGTGCAAAGAGAATATACTATTTTTAAATACTTTGAATGATGCTGTTAATTATTCTGAAGTAGCATATGACATAATTCATCTTCCTAATATGGTAGCATTAATAGATAGTACACCTAAGTGTCATGGACTTTTCAATCAGATAAAACAGGAATATGTATCGGCACGTTATATGATATATGAATGCTTAGATACAATAGACTCATGTGAAACACATTTTTCGGATAAAGATGTTTATATGGTAGATACTCTAGATTACTCTGTTTATGGTTTAAAAATAGAAAAAATGAAATATGCATATAGAGCATTTTATTCATTATTTGATAGAATTGCTTATTTTATAAACTACTATTTTGAATTAGGCATTAAAGAAAGAGACATATCATATAAAAGTATCTGGATGGGGGAGAAAAGTGGTAAAAAAGGATATAAATTTAATTATAATTTGAAAGAAAAAATGATGATTCATGAAGAATATAACTATCCCCTAATAGGGTTGTATTGGTTATTTAAGGATATATCTAAGAAAAAAGTTAAACATAATTATTTAGAGCCGGAAATCGAACAAATTTCAGATATAAGAAATTCTATTGAACATAAGTATTTAAAAATTATTGATGATAAGTTTTTGGGATTTTGCAACAATGAAGTGGATGATGATTTAGCATATATAAAAACATTTAGAGAGTTTGAAGAAGCATCAATTAGATTGATGAAATATGCTAGAGAAGCAATTATTTTATTATCATTATCAGTGCATTGTGAAGAAAGGTTTAGAGCAAGAAAGAGAAATGATAATCAATTTATTATGCCAATTGATTTATTAAAATATGAAGATGAGTGGAAATATTAAAATTATATGATTTTATTAAACAGTAGTTGAGAAAGGATAAATTATGGATAATTATTTACAAAAGAAAATTATTTCTCTTATTGAGTCAAAATATGAAGGTGAATATTGGGATTTTAAGGAGAAGTATTACAATAATAAAGCAAATATGGTTCATGATATTATTTGTATGGCAAATAATAGAGCTGATGAAGATGCCTATATTATATTGGGAATTGAAGACAAAGAATTTAAAATAGTAGGTATAGAAAATGACATTAATCGTAAAAATCAACAACAAATAATTGATGTGTTAAAAAGTAAGAAGTTTTCAGGTGGAATTCGTCCAGTTATAGAAATGAAAACATTAAAAGTTGATGGACATGAAATTGATATAATAATTATAAAAAATACTAATGATACTCCATATTATTTAATAGAAGATTATAAAGAACAAAATAGAACTGTAAGAGCTCAATATATTTATACAAGAGTTGGCGATACTAATACAGACATAGATAAAGGGGCAGATATAAATCATGTAGAATATTTATGGAAAAAAAGATTTTTACTTAATAAACCTCCATTAGAACAAATAAAAAATAGATTGAAAAATAAAGAGGAATGGGTTGAAAAAGAATATACTTATTATAATATGTTTAATCCAGAATATAGAATTGAGAAGGAATATGATGAGGGGGATTTGCATCCAGAGTTTTATTCATATGCTATGTATAATCAATCTACAACATATGGAATATTAAAGATTAAATGTTATGAGACAGAATTAGAAGCTTTTCAATTTGTAGTATTGGATAGTGGACGATATGTAACAACTGTACCAGATTGGGAATTTATTAGATTTGGAGAGTATAAGCCTGATTTTGATTATTGCTTTAAATATTTTATTAAAGATAATATAAAATATAAACTTCACGAGTTTTTATTAGAAGATGACAATTCAGAAGCAGTATTTGCATGTAAAAGATTTAGAGAAGTTATTTTAATTTTTGAAAATAGAAATGAAAAAGATAGATTTGTTAATTATATATATATTAATGAATGTAAATTTAAAAAACTCATTGAAGAACATAATTGTAGTTATGAATGGCTAGAATGTGAAAATGATTTAGTTAAAAAGGAAAATATAAAGAGATTAAAAACAGGAGAAGTTTTGAATAAAATGTTAGTAGATTTTAGAGAAGAAAACAAATCATAAAATATATTTTCCAATGTTCAATAATAATAAAGTT
>NZ_JAMQIF010000144.1:0-597 GCF_023845855.1 Clostridium sp. ZBS2 | reverse complement strand
AAAAAAAAAAAAAGTGTAATAATATTAAAAAATTAAAAAAAATTTATTTTAAATTATAATAACAAAAAAAAAATAATAGAAAAAAATTAATATTAAAAAAAAAAAAAAAAAAAAAAAAAAAAAAAAATTTTTTAAAAAAATTTTAATAATATAAAAAAAAATGAAAAAAAATCCAAAAAAAAGTTTTTTTTAAAAAAATTTTTTTTTTTTTTTTAAAATAAATTTTTTTTTATAAATTTTCATTTTTTTTTTTCTTTATTTTTTTTTTTTTTTTTTTTTTTATTTTTTATTTATTTAATTTTTTCCCCTTTTTTTTTTTTTTTTTTTTTTATATTAAATTAATAACCCTTATTTAAAATTTTATATTTTTTTTTTTTTTAAACTTTTTTTTTTTTTTTTTTATTTTTATCCTTAAAAATTTTTTTCCTTTTTTTTTTTTCTTTTCCTTATTTTTTTTTATAAACCTTTCCAATTAAAAATTTTCTTATTTTATTCTTTTTCCCCCTCCCTGTCGGATTTTTTTTTTTTTAAATTTTTTTTTTTTTTTAATTACTCTTTATTTATTAAATATTCTTTTTATTCAAATTTTCCTTTCTT
>NZ_JAMQIF010000143.1:0-283 GCF_023845855.1 Clostridium sp. ZBS2 | reverse complement strand
TTTTTTTTAATTTTTTTTTTGTTCATTTTTTCTCCTATTTTATTTTTTTAATTTTTCGTTTTTTCTCCCTCCCTCTTTTCAAAATATTCCTTTAATATTCTCTCCTTCGTTTATAATCTAAAAATATCCCCCTTTCATCTTTCTTAATTTCACTTCACTAATTTTTTTATTTTTTTTTTTTTTTGTAATTTAATTCCATAATTTATTAATTTGTTTTATTTTTTTTTTTTTTTGTTATTATTTTATTATTTTTTCTTTTTTTTTATTTTTTTTTTTTATTTTT
>NZ_JAMQIF010000142.1:0-284 GCF_023845855.1 Clostridium sp. ZBS2 | reverse complement strand
CAAGAGAAAAAAAGAAAGGAAAAAGAGAAAAAGAAAAAGGAGAGAAAAAAAAAAAAGGAAAAGAAAGAAAAATCGAAAAAAAAAAAACACAAAAAAGAAACCAACAGATACATAGTTATGCATTATCTCAAATAATAAAATAGTTAAATCCAATACAAGAACTCAGAGAAAAGAACAAAAACAATAAAAAAAGAAAAAAAAAAAAAAAAAAAAAAAAAAAAAGAAAAAAAAAAAAGCACAAAAAAAAAGAATAAAAAAAAAAAAAAAAAATAAAAATTAAAAAA
>NZ_JAMQIF010000141.1:0-516 GCF_023845855.1 Clostridium sp. ZBS2 | reverse complement strand
AAAAAAAAAAAAAAAAATGATAAAAAAAAGTATTATAAAAAATAAAAAAACAAAATTTCATTAAAAAATAATATATAAAAAAACAATTTATTAAAAAAGGAAAGAAAATAAGAATAAAAATAAATATATAACGAGAAAAAACAAAAAAGAAAAAAAAAAAAATAAAAATCTCTTGAATTTTTAAAATATTTTAAAGAAAAAGTTTTACATTAAAAACTTTAAATTTTATTTTTTGGATTAGGTTTTAAATAATTAGCAAAAATTTTTCGCCTTCTTCACAGTGAGTGAATATTAAAAATAAAAAAAGTAAAAAAAAAATTCATATTTTCTACTTTTTTATTAAACATATTTTTAAATGTTTATTTCATAATCTTTTTTTTTTTTATTGTTTTAAAATTTTTTTTTAAAATTGTTTTCTTTTTTTTTTTTAAATTTCTTTTTTAATTTTTATTCCCTTTTTTTTCTTTTTTTTTTTTTTTTTTTTTATTTTTTTCAATTATTATTTTATTTTTTTTT
>NZ_JAMQIF010000140.1:0-251 GCF_023845855.1 Clostridium sp. ZBS2 | reverse complement strand
GTGTATGTGATGGGGATTGGATATATGGACACGTGTGTAGTAAGTCTATTAGGTAGTAACTAGGTAGATGGGATATTTGAAACGACGGTCTCGGTGATACAAGAATATAAGATTTGAGTATTTGGAATACACGGTATGTGGTTTGGAATTTTTTATTGGGACGGGGGTCTCTCTTTGCTCCTTTTTTTTTTTTTAAGGCACCGGCCCCCCCCGAGATCTCCCCTCTTCCCCTACCCGCCCCTCTCCCGATC
>NZ_JAMQIF010000139.1:0-265 GCF_023845855.1 Clostridium sp. ZBS2 | reverse complement strand
TAGGTTGCTTGGGCGTCAGCCGCCGCGGTAAAACGTAGGTCACAAGCGTTGTCCGGAATTACTGGGTGTAAAGGGAGCGCAGGCGGGAGAACAAGTTGGAAGTGAAATCCATGGGCTCAACCCATGAACTGCTTTCAAAACTGTTTTTCTTGAGTAGTGCAGAGGTAGGCGGAATTCCCGGTGTAGCGGTGGAATGCGTAGATATCGGGAGGAACACCAGTGGCGAAGGCGGCCTACTGGGCACCAACTGACGCTGAGGCTCGAA
>NZ_JAMQIF010000138.1:0-214 GCF_023845855.1 Clostridium sp. ZBS2 | reverse complement strand
GTTTAAAAGACAACGAAGTCGGCGTGATATTTATAAAACGTTCATCCATGTTAACACCCTTAATATATGAGACTGTACTCAATTTAACCTTCTACAAAAATGGTGTGAGTCTGTTTAAGTACCATGTATAATCGATAACCGTTGCTGAATTTTAAAATTATCTTGTCCAGTTATTAACCATTTTTCATGGGAAACATCTGCAATACAATCATTA
>NZ_JAMQIF010000137.1:0-256 GCF_023845855.1 Clostridium sp. ZBS2 | reverse complement strand
AAAATTAATAAAAAAAATAAAAAAAAAAAAAAAAATAAAAAAAAAAAAAAAAAGATATAAAAAAAAAAAAAAAAAAAAAAATTGTTTTTATTAAAAAAAAAAAAAAAAAAAAAAAAAAAATATATATATACAAAAAAAAAATTAAAAAAATAAAAATTTTTTTTATTATATTTAGAAAAAAAAAAAAAAAAAAAAAAAAATTTAAATAATAAAAATAAAAAAAAAAAAAAAAAAAAAAAGAAAAAAAAATAAAAAA
>NZ_JAMQIF010000136.1:0-346 GCF_023845855.1 Clostridium sp. ZBS2 | reverse complement strand
GTTGCGCTCTTTGCGGTACTTCACCCAACATCTCACTGCACGAACTGCCGACAACCATGCTCCACCTGTCTTCCTGTCACCGAAGTGACTTCCTCGCTTGAGAGTAATTCAGGAGATGTCAAGTCTAGGTAAGTTTCTTCGCGTTGCTTCTAATTAACTAACATTCTCCGCTGCTTGGGCGGGCCCCCGTCAGTTCCTTTGAGTTTTAATCTTGCCGCCCTTCCCCCCCGGCGGCTTCCTTATTTCCTTATCGGCGCCTCTGTCGCCCTCACGGCGCCCCCGCCTCGTCTTCCTCGTCTCCCGCCTCGCCTCCCAGGGTCCCCCCTCCTCTTCCCCCCCCCCCCCC